>JBLNAW010000206.1:0-11949 GCA_050259555.1 Solirubrobacterales bacterium | reverse complement strand
GCTCGACGCTCCCGCCGGTGCGGCAGGCGGGCGGGGTCCCGCCGACGTACGCCTTCCTCGAGCGCACCCGCCGGCTGCTCGAGCGCGCCGGCATGCGCGAGGTGAAGCTGGTCCCGTTCGCCTCCGAGGCGGACCTCGCGTTGACCGGGAGCGCCGACGGCATCCGCATCACGAACCCGCTGCAGTCCGACGAGGGCTGGATGCGGACCCACCTCCTGCCCGGGCTCCTGAAGGCCGTCCGCCGCAACCTGCATCGTCAGGTGCGGAGCGTGGCCGTCTTCGAGGTCGGCACGGTGTTCCGCCTCGCCGAGGGCCGCCCCGAGGAGCGACCGAAGGTCGCCTTCGCGATGACGGGTGTCGCCGACCCGGGCTGGACCGGCGGCGGGCGTCCGGTGGACGTCTTCGACGCGAAGGGCGCCCTCGAGTCGCTGATGGCCGAGCTCGGCGTGACCTGGTCCTTGGGCGAGCCGCACGGCCGGCCGCTCCACCCCGGCCGCTCGGCGGTGGTGCTCGTCGGGGACGAGCCGGCGGGGATGGTGGGCGAGCTCCACCCCAAGGTCGCCGAGCGCCTCGACCTGTCCGGACGGGTGGCCGTCGCCGAACTCGAGCTGGCGCCGCTCATGCGCGCGGCCGCGAGCGGCGTCGTCGCCGGAGACGTGCCGAGGTTCCCTCCCGTCCGCCGAGACCTGGCGTTCGTGCTCGGCGCGGACGTACCGGCCTCGGCGGTCCAGGCGGCGCTCGAGGACGCCGCGGGTCAGCTCCTGGACTCGTGCCTGCTGTTCGACGTGTTCGAGGGCGGGACCCTCCCGCCGGGCTCGAAGAGCCTCGCGTTCTCGCTCGACTTCCGTGCGCCGGATCGCACGCTCGAGAGCGAGGAGGCCGACGCGGCCGTCGCGGCCATCACGGAGCGCCTCGCTCGCGAGTTCGGCGCCGAGCTGCGCGCCGGATAGCGCTCGAGATCAGGTCCCGCGGATCGAGGCGGTTCCCGGCGACGGGTGCTTGGGCAGGATCAGCGGCGGCAGCGGGGTCTGCGTGAAGTCGAACTCGGCGAGCAGGTCGCCGAGGATCGGGACCTCCTCGCGGACGATCGGCCTGGGGTCTGGCCGTCCGTCCGTCGCGGGGTCCAGGCGCTGCCCGCCGAGGAACAGGTCCTCGATCAGCTTCAGGTAGGCGTCGAACGACAGGGTCTGGTGGTCGATGTATCCGGCTCGGGCCCACGGGCTGATGAGGAGCGCGGGGACGCGCAGGCCGTAACCGTACCGGTCCACCCGGGGCGGTTCGACATGGTCGTAGAAGCCGCCCCAGTCGTCCCACGTGAGGAAGATCGCCGAGGTATCCCAGTCCGGTCCCCGCATCACCTCGTTCACGAGGCTCGTGACGAACGCCTGCCCCCCTTCGATCGACTTCGGCGGATGCTCCGACAGGTCGTCGTCGGGCACCACCCAGGAGACGGTCGGGAGTGTCCCGTCCTTCGCCGCTCGATAGAACTTGTCGACCTCCTGGATGTTGCCGAGCTGGCCGTTCTCCTGCACGGTCGAGAAATTCGGCAACGGGTTCCAGATCGTCGGCGTCCCGACGGGCGAGCCCTCGAGCGCGCAGCCGATCGGATCGGTCGAGCACTGGACGTTCGTTCCGCGCGCGACGTAGTAGCCCCAGCTCACGCCCTGCTCGTGTAGGAGGTACGTGATGTCTGTCCACGAGAACGGGGTGCCCGGTGGCGAGCCGGCGCTCTCGTGCCCGGGCTTGTCGAGGTCGGAGCGGCAGCTCATCGGGTCGGACGAGCGACAGTCCGCCGACCAAGCCGAGACCGTGTACAGGTGCGAGGGCAGGCTCCACGAGAAGGCCGACTCGAACATCCGATCCTGGAGGACGAAATGCTCGGCGTAGGCCCAGTAGTTCGGGATCTCGCGCGCGTCGTGCCAGCCCATGACGTCTGGCACCCGCGACGCAGAGGACGCACCCCTCGAGTCCGCGCATCCGGGATCGAAGGTGAACTTCTGACAGAAGGCGGCGCCGCGAACGCGGAGCGCGCGGATGAAGCCGTCCATCTTGCCGCCGTTGACGTCGAGCGCGGCGTCCTGGTCGGTGTGCGGGCCGCCGGCGTTCGTCAGGCTCGGGTCGTGATACGGCGCGACGCAACGGCCGTGAAGGAAGGGATCCGGAACGCACGCGGTCGGGACGCCGTACAGCATCGGGATGCCGTCCGCGCCGGGGTAGGTACCGAAGTAGTGGTCGAAGGAACGGTTCTCCTGGACGATGAAGATCAGGTGCTCGAGGTGGCCGCGGGCCTCGCTCGGCGATGGCGCGCTCGGTCCACATCCCGCGAGGCCGACGCTCACCAGCAGGAGTGCGCCGATCGTCCGTCCGGAGCGGTCCACGCGCCTACCGTCGTCCGATGTCGCGGTGACGTCCATCGCCAGGTGACCCTCGCCCGCCGGGACCCGCAGCGCCGGCACGGGAACGCGGGATAGACTGGCCCGCATGGACCGTGACTATCTCTCCGTCGACGACCTCACGACCGACGAGCTCGCCTGGCTGCTCGACCTCTCGGGGAAGGTGAAGGCTCAGCCCGGCGACCACGCCGTCGCGCTCTCGGGTCGCGCCGTCGCGCTGATCTTCGAGAAGCCCTCGACCCGAACCCGCGTCTCGTTCGAGGTCGCCGTCTCCTCGGCGGGAGGACACCCGGTGGCGCTGTCCTCCGCCGAGCTGCAGCTCGGCCGCGGCGAGACGATCGAGGACACCGGACGCGTGCTCTCGCGATACGTCGACGCGATCGTGCTCCGCACGTTCGAGCAGGAGCGTCTCGAGGTGCTCGCCGGTGCCGCGACCGTTCCCGTCGTGAACGCGCTCTCCGACTTCGAGCATCCGTGCCAGGCGCTCGCCGACCTCCTCACCGTGCACGAGGTGAAGGGCGATCTCGCCGGCAAGACGCTCGTGTACCTGGGGGACGGCAACAACGTGACGCATTCGCTGCTGCTCGCCGGCGCGAAGATGGGGATGCACCTGCGTACCGCGACGCCGCCCGGGTTCGAGCCCATCCCGCAGATCGTGCAGCGCGCGACCGAGATCGCAGGGGACACCGGTGGCAGCGTCGCGCTGTTCCACGACCCGATCGAGGCCTGCCGAGACGCCGACGTGCTCTACACGGACGTGTGGGCGAGCATGGGCCAGGAGGCCGAGGCCGACGAGCGCGCGCTCGTCTTCCCGAACTACGCGCTCGACGCGCGCAAGGTCGAGGTCGCGAGGCCCGACGTGACCGTGCTGCACTGCCTGCCCGCCCACCGCGGCCAGGAGATCACGGACGAGGTGATCGACGGACCGCACTCGGTCGTGTGGGACCAGGCGGAGAACCGGATGCACACGCAGAAGGCGCTGCTGCTCTGGCTTCTCGGCGCGGCCTGAGCCCGCGGGGTTGAGCGGTGCCGAGGACGAACGACGCCGTCGAGGCCGTCCTCGTCGAGTACGCCGACCTGCTCTCGATCCTGTCCGAGGACCCGTTCAAGCCGCGCGCGTACGAGAAGGCGGCCCGCGCCGTCGGCGGGTTCCCCGCGGACGTCGGGACGCTCGACCTGAAGGGGATCCTCGCGATCCCGAGCGTCGGCAAGTCGATCGGGGAGAAGATCCACGAGTTCGTGCAGACGGGGACCATCGCGACCCTCGACGAGCTCCGTGCGCAGATCCCCGAGGGGGTCCGCGGCATGATGGCCGTCCCGGGCCTCGGCCCGAAGAAGGCGATGGCGCTGTACCGGGAGCTCGGGATCTCGAACGTCGAGGCGCTCGCGCAGGCGGTCCAGGAGCACCAGCTCGCCGGTCTCAAGGGCTTCGGTGAGAAGACCGAGGAGAACATCCGCAAGGGCATCGAGCGCGCGAGGACCTCGAGCGACCGCGCGCTCGTCTCCGTTGCGATGGACCTGGCCGAGCACTTCATCGGCCTCCTCGGTGGCCGTAAGGACGTGCGCCGGATCGCCTACGCGGGCTCGCTGCGCCGGATGGCCGAGACGATCGGCGACCTCGACCTGCTGATCGCGGCGCGGGCGGAGAAGGCTCCCGCGATCATGGACGCGTTCACGTCGGCCGGCACCGTGCAGGGCGTGCTCGCGAAGGGGGAGACGAAATCCAGCGTGCTGACGCAGGCGGGTCTCCAGGTGGACCTGCGGGTGATCCCCCTCGAGGCGTGGGGTGCGGCGATGATCTACTTCACCGGCTCGAAGGCGCACAACATCCGGATCCGCGAGATGGCCGTGCGCAAGGGCTTGAAACTGAACGAGTACGGCCTGTTCGACGCGAAGACCGGCGACCTCATCGTGGCGAGCACCGAGGAGGAGGTATACGAGAGGCTCGGCTTGCCGTTCATCCCGCCGACCCTGCGGGAGGACCGCGGCGAGGTCGAGGCCGCGCTCGAGGGCGTCCTTCCGGACGTCGTCACGCAGAAGCAGCTCCGCGGCGACCTCCACACGCACACGAACCTGACCGACGGGCTCGCCACGCTCGAGCAGATGCTCGACGCCGCGTCGGAGCTCGGATACGCGTACTACGCGGTGACCGACCACGCGCCGAACCTGTTCATGCAGCGGATGACCGACGAGAAGATGCTCGCCCAGCGTGAGCAACTCCGAGCCCTCCAGGCCCGCTATCCGAAGATGACGCTCCTCCACGGCTCCGAGCTCAACATCGACCCGGACGGCGAGGTCGACTGGGGCCCCGAGTTCCTCGAGGGGTTCGACGTCTGCGTCGCCTCGGTGCACTCGCACTTCAACCAGTCGAAGACCGAGATGACCCGGCGGCTGATCCGCGCGATGGAGAACCCGTACGTCCACGTGATCGGGCATCCCACCACGCGCTTGATCAACCGGCGCCAGCCGGCGGAGTTCGACCTGGACGAGGTCTTCAAGGCCGCGGCCCGCACGGGCACGGCACTGGAGATCAACGCGTATCCCGACCGCCTCGACCTGAAGGACGAGCACATCGCCTGGGCCAAGCGCCATGGGGTGCGGTTCGCGATCGACACCGACTCGCACGCGACCACGCACCTGGAGGTGATGCGGTACGGGGTCGCGACCGCACAACGCGGGTGGCTGACGAAGGACGACGTGATCAACGCGTGGCCGCTGGCCAAGCTGCGACGGTTCCTGCGCAAGGGCCGGTGAAGCTCGGCCGCCGCCTCCCGCGCTCCTTCTTCGCGAGACCGTCGACGAAGGTCGCGCCCGATCTGCTCGGGCGGGTCCTGGTGCGCATCCTTCCCGATGGTGGCCGCCTTTCCGCGACGATCGTCGAGACCGAGGCGTACGGCGAGGGGGACCCCGCCAGCCACGCCTTCCGAGGCCGGACACCCCGGAACGCCGTCATGTTCGGCCCGCCCGGGCACCTGTACGTGTACTTCACGTACGGCATGCACTTCTGCATGAACGTCGTGACCGAGTCCGAGGGGCGGGGGAGCGCGGTGCTGCTCCGAGCCGCCGAGCCGCTCCAGGGGCACGAGGCGATGGCCGAACGCCGTGGCACGAGCGAGGTTCGACGCCTGTGTTCGGGACCCGCGCGATGGACGCAGGCGTTCGGCATCGCGCGGCAGGAGAACGGCGCCGACCTGGTGCGGGGCCGCGAGGTCTACCTGCTGGAAGGTGAGCCGGTGCCTCGCTCGGCGATCCGGATCACCACGCGCGTCGGGGTGAACGTCGGGATCGAGCGACCCTGGCGGTTCCTCGTCGCCCAGAGTCCCTTCGTCTCGCCGGGACGCCCGTCCCGGATCACGGGTTGACGACGATCGTGACCGTCGAGCCGAGCTCGGCGGAGGTCCCGCCGCTCGGCGCCTGCGACCAGACGACGCCCGCACGGTAGTCGCAGTTCGGGTCGACCGGGTCGCACTCGCGGTCGTAGGAGACGGTGACCCGGAAGCCGGCGTTGTGCAATGCCGCGGTGGCCGCGGCGCGGACCGAACCGATCACGTTCGGGACCGTCGCGACCTCGGGCGTCGGTGACACCGCCTCGACCACCGAGATCGTGACGGTGCTCGTCATCTGGGCCTGCGTGCCGCCGTCGGGATCTTGCGCGACGACCGTGCCCGCCGGCTGGGCGGAGGGCACGAGCTCGACCGCCACGCTGAACCCGGCACCCCGCAGCACGCTGACGGCCTCGCTCTGCTTCATCCCGATCACCGAGGGAACGGTGAGGTACTGGTAGGAGATCGGCTCCTTGCAGACCCTCGTCGGCTGGGTCCCGGCGATGAACTGCATCGAGCGGATGTTGCCCGGCGGAGTGAACGGGTTCGCGACGCACCCCTGCGTCATGTCGATCTTCACGGTCACGTACTCGACCCCGCCTTGGGGCTGGGGGAAGTCTCGGATCGGGATGTGCTTCGTCGCGTTGTACATGAAGGCGTGCCAGATCTGCGCGGGCCACGTTCCGCCGAAGACCTTGATCCGGGTGGTCGGGTACTGCATCGAGATCTGACCCTGCGGGAAGCCCACCCACACGGCCGCCACGAGCTGCGGGATCGCCCCGACGAACCATGCGTCCCGGTAGAGATCCTCGGTGCCCGTCTTGCCGATCTGCGGCCGGGCCGGGTACAGCCGCGCGGCCGTTCCGGTGCCGTATTGGACGACCTTCTCCAGGATGCCGTCGGCGACCGAGATGACCGACGGGTCGACGACCTGCTGGGGCTTCGACGGCGCCTCGTACAGGACGTCGCCGTTCGCGCGCGTGATCCTGATCACCGGGGTCGGCTGGACGTGCGCACCCCCGTACGCGAGGGTCCCGTACGCCGAGGCCATCTCGAGCGTGCTCACCTCGTTCGCGCCGAGCACCGCCGCCGGGACCGCCTTCAGCGGGGTCGAGGGCTCGGTGGTGCGAGGACAGCAGCGGATCCCCATGCGCTGCGCGACGTCGACGATCTTCTGCGCGCCCGCGAAGGCGTCACCGCCGCCGAGCTGCACCTCGAGGTTGGCGTAGGCGATGTTCACCGAGTTCACCGTCGCGGTCTCCAGCGAGATGGTCCCGTAGCCGCTGCCCTCGGCGTTCTGCGGCTCCCACGACGTCCCGTCGGCGAGCGGGATCGAGACGCTCGAGCCGTTCAGCGGTGAGGAGGGGGAGAAGCCGTTCTCGAGCGCGGCGACGAGGGCGAACGGCTTGAACGCGGAGCCGGTCTGTCTCCCCGTGCTCCCGCCGGTCGCGAGGTTGATCCGCGAGAAGCGGTCCTTCTCGTTCCAGTAGTCCCGGCCGCCGACCATCGCCCGCACGTAGCCCGTCCTCGGATCCAGGACCGTCATCGCGCCGTAGGGATCGTGTGGGTAGGGCAGGACCTGGTGCACGGCGCGCTCGGCCTGCCGCTGTTCGCTCGGCTGGAGGGTGGTCGTGATCTGCAGCCCGCCCTCGAACAGGAGGTGGTAGCGGTCGGCCACGGTCGCGCCGAACCGCGGATTGGACAGGAACCACTCCTTGAAGTAGTCGACGAAGTAGGGCGCGATGTACTGCCGCTCGTCCTCCTGACTGAGGTCGAGCTCGATCGGGGTCGCGACCGAGGTGTCGTGCGTCGCCTGGTCGATCATGCCCTGTTCGAGCATCGCGTCGAGCACGCGGTTCCGCCGCTGGCGACCGTGGGTCGGGTGGGCGACGGGGTCGTAGTCGACCGGCGCACGGATGAGTCCGGCGAGGAGCGCGGCCTGCACGAGCGTCAGGTCGGGCGCGTCCACGTTGAAGTAGGTCCGCGCCGCCGCCTGGACGCCGTAGGCCCCCTGTCCGAAGTACACGGTGTTCAGGTACTTCGTGAGGATCTGCTCCTTCGTGCGCTTCTGCTCGAGCTGATACGCGAGGTACGCCTCCTTGATCTTGCGCGAGAGGCTCTCCTCGTCACCCACGTACAGGTTCTTGATCAGCTGCTGGGTGATCGTGGAGGCGCCCTGGACGATCCTGCCCTCGGTCGCGTTCACGTACGCGGCCCGAAGGAGCGCCTTCAGGTCGACGCCGGCGTGCTCCCAGAACCGCTGGTCCTCGATCGCGACGACCGCGTCGACCATGACCTTGGGGATGTTCTCCCACTTCACGACGACGCGGTCCTCGCCCGCGTGCAGGCGCGTGATGAGCGTGCCGTCGGCCGCGTACAGGAACGAGGTCTGAGGCAGCGCCGTCGCCTGCTGCCGCTCCTCCTTCAGGGTCGGCAGGTTGCACGCCTGGGCGAGGAGCGCGAGCACGCACAGCACGGCCAAGGGGAACGGACGCCGCTTCATGGACTCCCCATCTTCGCACAGCCCTCCGCGTTCTTCGGGCTGGTAGCATCGCGGCGCCCATGGGTCCCGCCGACCTCCCGCAGCTGCTCGCCGGTCCCGCGGACGTCGTGCCGGAGGACGGGCTCCGCGAGAAGCTCTCGCTCGGGCGTCCACTGCGCGTGAAGCTCGGCCTCGATCCGACCGCACCCGCGGTCACGCTCGGGTGGGCCGTCGTGCTGCGCAAGCTCCGGCAGTTCCAGGATCTCGGTCACGTCGCGGTCCTCATCGTCGGGGACTTCACCGCACGCGTCGGAGATCCCTCGGGCAAGAGCGAGACCCGACCCCGGCAGCCGAAGGAGGTCGTCCGAGCGTACGCCGACCGCCTCCTCGAGCAGTTCTGGCTCATCCTCGACCGGGACCGTACCGAGGTGCGGTACAACGCCGAGTGGCTCGAGCCGATGGACACGGAGGCGATCCTGAAGCTGACGGCCTCGACCACCGTCGCACGCATGCTCGAGCGGGACGACTTCGCGAAGCGCTACGCGGAGGGCCGGCCGATCTCGATCATGGAGTTCCTGTACCCGCTCCTGCAGGGGATGGACTCCGTCGCCGTCGAGGCGGACGTGGAGCTCGGAGGGAACGACCAGAGGTTCAACCTGCTCGTCGGTCGTGACCTCCAGCGCGACCATGGCCAGGCCCCGCAGGTCGCCCTGACGATGCCGCTGCTCGTCGGGACCGACGGCGTGCAGAAGATGAGCCAGTCGCTCGACAACTTCGTCGCGATCACCGAGCCTGCGGACGACATGTTCGGCAAGCTCGTGCGGGTGCCCGACGAGCGGATCGCCGAGTACCGGCGGCTCACGCTCGACTTCTTCACCGATCCGGACGAGGCCGGACGTGTCGCGGCCGGCCTCGCCGATGGGACGCGTGACGCGTGGTCCGAGAAGCGACGGCTCGCGCGCGAGGTCGTGGACCTGTACCACGGCGGCGGAGCGGGGGAGCGGGCCGAGACCCGGTTCGAGGCCGTCCACCGCGAGCACGAGATCCCCGACGACATCCCCGAGGCGGAGATCCCCGCCGCGGCGATCCGCGAGGGCCGCGTGTGGCTCCCGCGCCTGCTGACCGAGACCGGTCTCGCGAGCTCGAACGCGGAGGCACGGCGCCTCATCGAGCAGGGGGGCGTGCGGCTCGAGGGCCAGGCCGTGAGCCCGGATGCGGAGCTCGGGCCCGAGGAGCTCCGAGGCCGCGTCCTGCAGGTGGGCCGCCGGCGGTTCCTGCGCCTGCGATAGGTGGCCGGCCCGACGGTCGCCGTCGCTGTTAGCATGGTGCCCAGACCCACAGCGGTGCCCGGTTCCTCGGGGCTCGGTTGACGCCTCATCTCTCCCTGCCTACCATAGGGGGTCGGCGCGGCCCCCCTTCTGGGAGTCAGTCCCTGCTGGGTGTCGCTCGCACCTTGAGAACTGAACAGTGTGCCAAAAGCCAGTGCGTTTTCCCCGTCAGCTGGGAAGGCGCGGTTCGCCGCGTCGAACGGCAGACGGTCGTACATGCAACACAGGAGACCCTCGGGACGTGCCTGTCCCGGAGGTCGACTTTCCAAACCAGAACGCCAACCCGGCCCTCGGGCCGGATGAAGCGATCTCTACGGAGAGTTTGATCCTGGCTCAGGACGAACGCTGGCGGCGTGCTTAACACATGCAAGTCGAGCGGGAACCCAGGGAGGGGTAACCCTCCTTGGGGGAGAGCGGCGAACGGGTGAGTATCACGTGGGCAACCTGCCCCAGACACTGGGATAACTCCGGGAAACCGGGGCTAATACCGGATACTTCGATCGGTCCGCATGGTCCGATCGAGAAAGCTCCGACGGTCTGGGATGGGCCCGCGGCCTATCAGCTTGTTGGCGGGGTAACGGCCCACCAAGGCGACGACGGGTAGCTGGTCTGAGAGGACGGCCAGCCACACTGGGACTGAGACACGGCCCAGACTCCTACGGGAGGCAGCAGTGGGGAATCTTGCGCCAATGCGCGAAAGCGTGACGCAGCGACGCCGCGTGGGGGATGAAGGCCCTCGGGTTGTAAACCCCTTTCGCCAGGGACGAAGCGAAAGTGACGGTACCTGGAGAAGAAGTCCCGGCTAACTACGTGCCAGCAGCCGCGGTAACACGTAGGGGACGAGCGTTGTCCGGATTCATTGGGCGTAAAGCGCGCGTAGGCGGTCGTGCAAGTCGGTTGTGAAATCCCGGGGCTCAACCCCGGGACTGCGTCCGATACTGCACGACTGGAGGCAGGTAGGGGAGATCGGAATTCCTGGTGTAGCGGTGAAATGCGCAGATATCAGGAGGAACACCGGTGGCGAAGGCGGATCTCTGGGCCTTGCCTGACGCTGAGGCGCGAAAGCTAGGGGAGCGAACAGGATTAGATACCCTGGTAGTCCTAGCCGTAAACGTTGGGTGCTAGGTGTGGGCGGATATCGACCCCGTCCGTGCCGAAGCTAACGCATTAAGCACCCCGCCTGGGGAGTACGGCCGCAAGGCTAAAACTCAAAGGAATTGACGGGGCCCCGCACAAGCGGCGGAGCATGTTGCTTAATTCGATGCAACGCGAAGAACCTTACCTGGGCTTGACATGCAGGGTGAAACCCGTGAAAGCGGGCGCTCTTCGGAGCCTGCACAGGTGGTGCATGGCTGTCGTCAGCTCGTGCCGTGAGGTGTTGCCTTAAGTGGCGCAACGAGCGCAACCCCTGTCCTTAGTTGCCAGCGGATCATGCCGGGAACTCTAGGGAGACTGCCGGTGCCAAACCGGAGGAAGGTGGGGATGACGTCAAGTCATCATGCCCCTTACGTCCAGGGCTGCAAACATGCTACAATGCTCGGTACAAAGGGTTGCGATCCCGCAAGGGGGAGCGAATCCCAAAAAGCCGGGCTCAGTTCGGATCGGGGTCTGCAACCCGACCCCGTGAAGTTGGAGTCGCTAGTAATCGCAGATCAGCACTGCTGCGGTGAATACGTTCCCGGGGCTTGTACACACCGCCCGTCACACCACGAAAGTGGGCAACACCCGAAGCCGGTGGCCTAACCCTTGTGGAGGGAGCCGTCGAAGGTGGGGCTCGCGATTGGGGTGAAGTCGTAACAAGGTAGCCGTACCGGAAGGTGCGGCTGGATCACCTCCTTTCTAAGGAGCCTTTTGGCACTCCGATCCTCATCAGGATGCATCTCGAGGTATCGGGAGACTCCAGGTCGATCACTGGTTGTCCGTTCGCGCTTCGGTGCGAGCGGCACACGCTGTTCAGCTTTGAGGGTGCGAGCCCTCGGGCACCTTGAGAACTCGATAGCGAGCGCGAGCATCTACAACAGTCAAGTTATGAAGGGCTTACGGTGGATGCCTTGGCGCCAGGAGCCGATGAAGGACGTGTCAGGCTGCGAAAAGCTTCGGGGAGCTGCCGAGAGAGCTTTGATCCGGAGGTGTCCGAATGGGGAAACCCGGCCGGGGTCATGCCCGGTCACCCGTCGCTGAACACATAGGCGATGAGGAGGGAACCGCCCGAAGTGAAACATCTCAGTAGGGCGAGGAAGAGAAAGCAACCGCGACTCCCCTAGTAGCGGCGAGCGAACGGGGATCAGCCTAAACCGGGTGGGTACGCTCACTCGGGGTTGCGGGGTCGATGACGTGTCATTGTCAGATTTGCTTCGAAGCGGCCTGGAACGGCCCGCCACAGAGGGTGAGAGCCCCGTAGGAAGAGGATCTGGCAGGCTAAT
>JBLNAW010000205.1:0-3163 GCA_050259555.1 Solirubrobacterales bacterium | reverse complement strand
TGCCCGGCGTCGACGAGCCGGCGCGCCATCGGGGCGCCCATCGCGCCCAAGCCGAGGAACGCGACACGCGGCATGCCGCCACCACCCCCTCGTCGATCTGGCCCGCCGTCCCCGGGCGTGTATCGGGATCCGTCGGGAGGAGTGAGAACGATATCATGCGTCCCGAGCATGCGGATCACGGGCGTCTCCACGTGGGTCGTCGACGCGGGCGACCGGGACTGGGTGTTCCTCCGCGTGGAGACCGACGAGCCTGGTCTCGCCGGCTGGGGGGAGGCGTCGCTCGGCTGGCAGACGCGGGCGGTCCTCGGAGCGGTTCGGGATCTCGAGCCCCTGCTCGTCGGCCGCGATCCCCGTCCGGTCGAGCGTCACTGGCAGACGCTGACCCGCGGCCCGTACTTCAAGGGCGGCATCGTCACGATGAGCGCGATCTCGGCGATCGACCAGGCGCTGTGGGACATCAAGGCGAAGGCGCTCGGCGTCCCTCTCTACGAGCTCCTCGGCGGGCCCGTGCGCGATCGCGTCCGGACGTACGTGAACCTGGGATCCGAGTTGGGCGGCGACGCGAGACACCCGGAGGCGTGGAGGGACGCGGCCGCCGCCGCTCGCGAGGCGGGGTTCGACGCCATGAAGGCCTACCCGATGGCGCCCGCGCGACCGCTCGAGGGGACGGCCGCCCTCCGCCAGATGGAGGCGCTGGTCGCGGCCGTCCGTGAAGGAGCGGGCGACGACGCCGACGTCATGGTGGACCTGCACGGACGGACCACGCCGGCGATGGGGATCCAGGTCGGGCGGGCGCTCGAGCACCTGCGCCCTTGGTTCCTCGAGGAGCCGTGCCAGCCGGGGAACGTGGACGCGATGGTCGAGGTGGCTCGGGCCCTCCCGATCCCGATCGCGACGGGCGAGCGGCTCGTCACCCGCAACGAGTTCCGCGAGCACCTCGAGAAACGAGCGTGCGCGGTCATCCAGCCCAACGTCTGCTACTGCGGAGGCGTCTCCGAGGTCCGACGGATCGCGGCGATGGCCGAGGCGTCCTTCATCTCGGTCGCGCCGCACAACCCGAACGGGCCGATCGGCACGATGGTGAGCGTCCACCTCGCGCTCGCCATCCCGAACTTCCTGATCCTCGAGCAGGTCCGCGGCGACGTGCCGTGGCGCCGCGAGATCGTGGACCAGCCGCTCGAGACCAAGGACGGCTCCGTCGGCCCCCCGAGACGACCCGGCATCGGGGTCGAGCTCATCGAGGAGGTCGCGGCGGCGCACCCGGGCAGGTCGCCCGCGCCCCACCTCGTGTTCGGTCCCGACGGCTCGCTCCTGGATTGGTAGACGGTGGGAGTCCAATGAGCGTCGAGGTCGATCTCGCCCTCGCCGCGGGCGCCGATCTCGGCGAGGGACCCGTGTGGGATGCGCAGGGAAGCCTCCTGATCTGGGTCGACATCACGGCGGGGCTCGTTCACCGATACGACCCCGCGACCGGACGAGACGAGGCGTCCGACGTGGGACGGCTCGTGGGTGCGGCGGTCCCCACGACCTCCGGTCGGGTGGCGTTCGCGGCGAGCGACGGGTTCTCCCTCCTCGAGCTCGGGACCGGTCGGATCGAACCGATCGCGGAGGTCGAGGCCGGTGACCCGCAGACGCGCATGAACGATGGGAAGTGCGACCCCTCTGGCCGTTTCTGGGCCGGCACCATGGATGTCGACGGTCGCCGGCCGCTCGGCTCCCTGTACCGACTAGACGCCGACCACCGGCTCGCTCGGGTCCTGACCGGCGTGACGATCTCGAACGGGCTCGGATGGAGCCCGGATGGACGCACGATGTACTACATCGACAGCGTGACCCACGGGGTCGATGCGCTCGACGTCGAGCCCGAGACGGGCTCCGTGTCAAACCGGCGCCGCCTGGTCGGGTTCCCGATCGAGTGGGGCCTCCCCGACGGGATGACGGTCGACGAGGAGGGCTTCCTCTGGGTCGCGTTCTGGGACGGCGCGGCCGTGCGACGCATCGAGCCCGACGGTCGCGTCGCATCCGTCATCGGGTTCCCCGTGAGCCGGGTCACGAGCTGCACCTTCGGCGGCGCGGACCTGACCGACCTGTACGTGACCTCGGCGAGGAACGGCCTCTCCGACGCACGACTCCGCGAACAGCCCGACGCCGGCGGGATCTTCCACCTCCGTCCCGGCGTCCGGGGCCTCCCTCACCGCGCGTTCGCGGGCTGACGGTTCGCGACGCCCGGCAGGATATGGGAACGTTATCACCGCGAATCTTCATGACCGAGCCCATGCCATCCGTCGTCGTGCCTTCCTTCCTCCTCGAGGACCATCGGGCCGAGCTCGAGGCGGCGGTCGGGGGTCGGGCGGAGCTCATCGCCGGCGACGCCGACGTGCTCGAGGACGCCCCCGACTCCCTCGAGGTCATCGTCACCGGGATCGACGACGCGCTGTTCGAGCGGCTGGTCTCAGGCCCCCACGTCCGATGGGTCCACAGCATCTCCGCCGGCGTCGAGCACCTCCCGCTCGCCCGGATGGCCGAGCGCGGGATCCTGCTCACGAACTCCGCGGGGGCGTACGCGACCGCGATGGCCGAGTACGCGCTCGGCGCGGCGATGATGGTGAGCCGCGGCTTCCCCCTGTGGCTCGAGGGTCAGCGCGAACGGCGGTGGCTCGACGACGACGAAGCCGAGCTGACCGTGCTCCGCGGCAAGCGCCTCGGGATCGTCGGCTACGGGGCGGTCGGCCGCGAGGTCGCCGCCGGCGCGAGGGCCCTCGGCATGGAGGTGTGGGCCACGAAGCGGTCGCCCCTGTTCGTATCCGGCGAGCCGCTCGACCGGCTCCTGCCCTCGACCGGCGTCGACGAGTTGCTGGGCGCCTGTGACGTCGTCGTGCTGTGCGCGTCCCTCAACCGGACCTCGCGGCACCTGATCGGCGAGACCGAGCTCGGCGCGATGAAGCCGACCGCCGTGCTCGTGAACGTCGCTCGCGGTGGGCTCGTCGACGAGGACGCGCTCGTCCGCGCCCTCGGAGAGGGCAGGCTCCGAGGCGCGATCCTGGACGTCACCGAGGAGGAACCCCTGCCGAGCGAGAGCCCGCTCTGGGCGACGCCGAACCTGATCGTCACCCCTCACGTCTCCGGGCACGCGACCGAGAGCTGGCGCTCGGCCGTCGGGTTC
>JBLNAW010000204.1:0-3126 GCA_050259555.1 Solirubrobacterales bacterium | reverse complement strand
ACGAGCGTACCCGGGCTCGGATCCGCCGCGCGGACGCCGGCGCGCGGGGGCACACCGGCGCGATGCCCGCATAGACTGCGGCCGGTGGGGACGCATCCCGACGGCTCCGGTCCCGCATCGGCGCGCACGGGCGCGCCCGAGCTCAAGCTCGTCCCGAAGGAGCACGGCGCGAGCTTCATGTCGGTCCACTCCCTGCTGCTCGGCATCGTGGCGGGCTTCGCGGCCGGCGGCGCGGACTGGGCAGGGCTCGGGCTCGCGGTCGCGTTCGGGGCCCTGTTCCTGCCGATCACGGCCGCGATCTCGGTGATCACCCAGCCTCGCTTGGCGGCCGCCGCCCGGCGCCGGACGTCGATCCTCGGAGCGCTGTCCGCGCTGGTCGGCGCGCTCTCGCTGGTCCATGGTCCCGCGACCGAGCTCCTCGGGCTCGGCGGCACCGGGGTCGTGCTCGGCGGGCTCTACACGCTGGCCCGGGCGCGCACCGGGGGGCGCTCGATCCCCGCCCAGCTCGCGGCCATCGCGAGCATCTCGCTGCTCGCGCCGCTCGCGTGGGTGCTCATCGCGGGGCCCACCGACCGGTGGCTGCTCGCCGCCCCGGCCGCGTTCCTCGCGTTCGGCGGTACGGTCCCCTACGTCCGCGAGCGGGTCCGCCGTCGCCGGTTCGCCGAGATGACGCTCGCCGAGCGTCTCCGAGGTGGGGGCGTCGCCCTCGCGTGGCAGGCGGCGGCGCTGACCTCGGCGAGCATGCTCGCGCTCGCCGAGGTCGCACATCCGCTCCTGCCGATCGCGTTCGTCCCGGGCGCCGTCAAGGCGACCTTCGCGCTCGTGCGGCCCGAGACGAAGCCGCCGATCAAACGGATCGGCTACCTCGAGACCGCGATCTCGACCGGCTTCTCGATCGTCGCGGGGATCGCGCTCGGGACCGCGCCCTAGCCTCTATCGCCCGTAGAAGTACAGATCGACGAGGACCGAGGATCTCCTGGCGTCCACCTTGAAGGTGTGATCGCACCGACGACTGTTCGCCAGCCCACGAAGGATGAAGCGGAAGCGATCTCCGCCATCCGACCAGGTGTCGTGGAACGTGTCGCCGTTGGCGCAGGTCACCGAGATCTCGACGTCGATCCGGGTCCCGGCGTGATCGGCGACGTACGCGACCTGGCCGTACCCGCGGGTCCACGCGCGCAGGGTCACCCGGTCGTAGCCGTGGCGGTCGTGGATCAGGTCCCAGGCCTGGGCGGTTCCCGAGCCGACCAGGAACATCCCCGCCGTCAGCACACCGACGAGCAGTTTCCTCCGGAGCATGCGTCCCCCTTCTTCCCGTGTGCGCCGAATCCTAGAAGGCCTCGCCCACCGACGCAACGCACGTGGTACGCGGGGTCGGCTACCCGAGCGGGCCGACCTCCGCCTCGACCGCGTCGAGGACCTCGCCGGAGCGCACGAGCGCCTTCATCGCGTCGTGATCGCGGTAGAGCGGGCGATCCTCACCCAAGTGCTCGACGTGCCGCCGGATGACCTCGTGGGCAGCTCGCACCCCGCGCCCGGGCGCGAGGTCCCGGAAGTCGAGCGCCTGGGCCGCCGCCATCATCTCGATGCCGATGACCGCGTACGCGTTCTCGAGGATCTGCCGGTTCTTGAGTGCCGTGTTCATCCCCATGGAGACGAAGTCCTCCTGGTCGGCCGCGGCCGGGATCGACATCGTGCTCGCGGGAGCCGAGAGGATGCGCTGCTCCACGATGAGCGTATCCGCCGTGTACTGGCTGAGCATCATCCCCGAGTAGAAGCCTGGGTCCGGCGTCAGGAAGTCGGGCAGGCCCTGGCTGAGCGCCGGGTTCGTGAGGCGGTTCATCCGCCGCTCGGCGAGCACGCACACCATCGTGACCGCCTGGCCGACGAGCTCCATCGGCAGGCTGACCGGGGTCCCCTGGAAGTTCGCGCCGGTGAGCGTGAGGTTGGACTCGGGAAGGAAGAGCGGGTTGTCGCCGACGCCGTTCAGCTCGATCTCGACCTGGCTGCGGGCGTACGCGAGCGCATCGTGCGCCGCGCCGATCACCTGCGGCGAGGAGCGCATCGAGTACGCGTCCTGCACCTTCGTCTTGATCTTGCCGGTCTGCAGGTCGCTGCCCTCGATGCAGCGGAGGATCGCCCTCGCGCTGCGGATCGCACCGGCGAAGCCACGCATCTCGTGGACACGCGAGTCGTACGGCTTCAGGTTCGCGAGGAGCGCCTCGAGCGACATCGCGCACGCGATCTCGACGTGCCGGAGCAGGCGGTCGACGTCGTGGACCTGGAGGGCGCTCATGGCCGTGAGGACGTTCGCGCCGTTGATCGCCGCCAGCCCGTCGCGAGCCTCGAGGCCCGGCACGGGGATCCCCACCCTCGCCATCGCCTCGGCACCCGGCAGGCGCTCGCCGTCGACGAACGCCTCTCCCTCCCCTATCAGGAGCTCGGCGATCTGCGCCATCGGCGCGAGGTCACCGCTCGCACCGACCGAGCCTCGCTCGGCGACGACCGGCGTCACTCCGCGGTTCAGCATCTCGACGTAGGTCTGCGTGATCTCGGGCCGGCAGCCGGAGTTCCCGTGCGCGTGCACGTTGACCCGCCCCGTCATCGCGGCCCGCACGACCTCCTGCGGGAGCGGGTCGCCGATCCCGGCGGCGTGGTTGTAGACGAGGTAGCGCTGGAAGCGCTGCACCTGCTCGTCGGACAGAACCATCTCGGAGAATTCGCCGATACCGGTATTCGTCCCGTACATCACCTCTCGGGCCGCGAGCTTGGTCTCGAGCATCGCCCGGCAGGCGCGGATGCGCTCGAGCGCAGCGGGGTCGAGCGCGACCGTCTCGCCACCCCGAGCGACGGCCACCACCTTCTCGATCGTGAGCGAGGACCCGTCAAGGACGATCGGCATCGGAAGCGCTCCCTCCTGGTGTGTATCCATGCATCATGGTCGCGCTCGCGTGGAACGGCGAGCGGGACCCTCGGCCCTCGATGTCCAGGGCGGGCGGGAGGCTGGCGCGACGCCGACGATCCCGCCTCTGCGGAGCGCGACGCTACGGGACGTGCGGGCCCGGTGCTTGTCCGGACCCGCTCCGTCTCCCGTCGGTCAGTGCTGACGCCATGTAGCGGCGGACC
>JBLNAW010000203.1:0-13568 GCA_050259555.1 Solirubrobacterales bacterium | reverse complement strand
CCCCAACGGTAGACGGGGGGCGTGAGGACCCGGAAGGCCTGTGCCGCACCGAGGGCGCGAGGGACCGAGACCTCCGGCACCCGCCCTCGCCGCACGACGTCGACGATGACGCCGGCGACGTGTTCGCGACGCATCACGAGCCGGGACGGGATGTCGTCCTGTGGGAAGCCCTCGGTCCTCGTGAAGCCGGGGTTCACGGTCGTGACGAGGATCCCGAGCGGCTTCAGCTCGTAGTAGAGGGCCTCGCCGAAGGCGACGACGGCATGCTTCGACGCGCCGTACACGGCCGAGCCCGGCGTCGCGAATCGGCCGGCGAGTGAGGCAACGTTCACGATGTGCCCTCGACGCTGCTCGAGCATCATCGGGAGGAACGCCCGCGTGCCCAGCATCACGCCGAGCACGTTCACGCGCATCACGTGCTCGATCTGCTCGGGGGCGAGCGAGCGGAACGGGCCTCCGCCCGGGATCCCAGCGTTGTTCACGAGTACGTCGCATCGACCGTAGGCCTCGTCGGTCCGCTCGACGAGCTCGGCGAGGTCCGTCGGCTCGGCGACATCGCACCGGACGGGGAGGGCCTCGCCGCCGTGCGCGCCGATGCGCTCCCCCAGCGACTCGAGCCGCTCGAGCCGCCGGGCCGCGAGCACCACCTTCGCGCCCGCTCGCGCGAGCAGCAGGGCCGTGCTCTCACCGATCCCCGAGGAGGCGCCGGTCACGACGGCGACGGCGCCGCGCAGCTCCAACGCGGTCAGGCCTCGCGCGCGCTCGTGACGGTCTGGCCGCCGTCGACGACGAGGACCTCGCCGGTGATGAACGAGGCGGCCGGCGAGCAGAGGAACACGGCCGCGGCGGCGATCTCCTCGGGCCGGCCTCACCGACCCATCGGGATCTGCGCGAGGATCCTCGCCTCGGCCTCGGGGTCGTCGCGCTCCTCCTGGTTCATCGGCGTGTCGATCCAGCCGGGTGCGACCGCGTTCACCCGCACACCGCGCGAAGCCCACTCGAGCGCGGTCGTCTTCGTGAGGCTGATGACCGCCGCCTTCGCGGCGTTGTAGTACGCGAGGCCGACCTCGGCCATGTACCCGTCGATCGAGGCCAGGTTCAGCACGCTCCCCGAGCCCTGTTCGAGCAGCACCTCGCCGGCCGCACGCGTTCCGTACACCACGGATTCGAAGTTGGCTCGGAAGTACTTCTCGAAGCCGTCCGACCGGGTGTCCATGAAGGTCTCCATGAACGGCGCGACCCCGGCGTTGTTGACCATGACGTCGAGGCGGCCGAGCTCGGTCACGGTGGTCCCGACGAGCGCCCGGACCGCCGCTTCGTCCGTCACGTCCGTCGGAACGACGAGCGCTCGACGCCCGAGCGCCCGGACCTCCGTGGCCGCGGACTCGAGCTCGGGAACCGTGCGCGAGGCGACGGCGACGTCCGCGCCGGCCTCCGCGAGCGCGATCGCGATCGCCCGTCCGATCCCTCGGCCCGCACCGGTGACGATCGCGGCCTTCCCCTCGAGCGCCGGTTCGTTCATCTGAGGCTCCCGTACGATGGCATCTGCCCATGGACGTTATCGCAGAGCACGCGGCCCAACTGCCCGAGATCGGCGATCGATGGGCGCCCCGGCCCTATCCGCGAGAGGAGCTCCGACGCGGTCTCCTCGACGGCCGGATCGCCGGCCCCGAGGTGAGCCACGCGATGGACAACGTCCGACGGAACATCGGGCTGCTCGTCGAGGGCGACCCGGACAAGCTGTTCGGGCTGAGCGGGCTCGCGGGGTCGATGTCGCCGGAGGCCGTCCTCGAGCTCGTGGGCCGCGCTGCCGGCTTCGTCCCGGACCCCGCGTGGCGAACCGGCCCCGTTCCGGTGGATCCCGACCTCGTGCTGGAGGCGTGCGAGGCGGTCGGGGACCGGCTCGCCGAGCTCGTCCGCATCGGCGGCAGCCTGATCCTGGCGACCGGGCATCCGACCGGGCTCGCGCACCTCTACATCGAGGTGGGACGGGAGCTCCGGGCTCGAGGCGTGAAGGTGGTCCAGCCGTACGAAGCCGTCGCGTGGCGCGAGCCGGGCAGGCATCACCACTGGGAGGTCCGGTACCTCGAGGGCGTCGCCATGCTCACCGACGGCACCTCGATGAAGCACACGCACAGCGGGGAACCGGTTTCTCGCATGCTCTCCGAGCAGCGTCCGGACATGGTCTTCGCCGACCACGGATTCGCCGGCGGCGCGATCGAGCAAGGCGTGCCGACCGTCTCGATCGCGGACGTGAACGACCCCGCCCTGCTGGTCGCGAAGGCCCAAGGCCGGACGGAGACCGTCATCGTGATGGACGACAACGTCCGCCCCGAGGACTACTGGCCCTGCTTCCAGGCCATCGTCGCGCGCCTGCCCTGAGGGCCCGCCCGCGCGCGAGCCGGGCACCGTCGCATCGCGGCCGTGCTCACCGGTAGGATAGGCAGCACGTTGGCAACCACACCTTCCATCGAGGCTCGGTTCGAACGCGCGACGGAGGTCCGTGACCTCCGGCCTGAGATGATCACGTCCGCAGCTCGGCATCGGGGGCGGGAGGGCCCCGCGCCGCCGTAGCCCACCACGCGCGAGACCGGCCTCCGGGAGGGAACGACACCGGAGGCGAAGGTGAACGAGCACGAGGCGCTCGTCGAAGAGGCGGTGCGGACCAAGCACACCGTCGTGCTGATCGGCGGGCTCGATACGGGCAAGAGCACGCTCTCACGTGCGCTCCTCGAGGCGGCGGTGGCCGCCGGCCGACCATCGGCGTTCATCGACGCCGACGTCGGGCAGAAGATGGTGGGTCCGCCGGCGACCGTGACACTGAAGAGGATCCGCGCTGCCGCCGACCTCGAGCCGACCTCGATGGGGAAGGAAGACGCGCTCTGGTTCATCGGGTCGACCTCCCCCGAGGGTCACCTGCTCCAGATCGTCGCCGCGGTCGCGAGCGTCTTCCGCATCGCGAAGGCCTCGGGCGCCGACTTCGTCGTCGTGGACTCGAGCGGTCTCGTGTCGGGGGTCCACGGGCAGGTCCTCAATTACCACAAGGTCGAGATGCTCCAGCCCGACCTCGTCGTCGGGCTCCAGCGCGGCGAGGAGCTCCTGCCGCTCCTCGGCGTGATCCAGCGCTTCTTCGCGACCGAGGTCGTGCCGCTCGGCGTCCACCCCGGGGTGGTGCCGACCACGGTCGAGCAGCGGGCGGAGAACCGCGAGCGCTCGATGGCCGCCTACTTCTCGGCCGAGCTGCACCGGTTTCGGGTCAAGCCGACGGTCTTCATGCCTGCGCTCCCCCCGCTGTTCGATCTCGCCCAGCTCGACCATCTGCTCGTGGGGCTCTCCGACGGGGCCGGGGGGTACCTGGGGCTCGGCTACCTCGAGCACCTGCCCGAGGAGGGGATCCTGCGCCTGATCACGCCCGTGGCAGCCGGCCCGAAGGCGCTTAGACTGGGGTCCGTTCGCCTGGAGGAGAAGTACCGCGCCAAGCGTGTGGACCTCCGGAACCTGTTCGGATCGGGATAGCAGAAGGGACACCGCTTGCCGTCGCTCATCAAGAAGCGCCGCAAGAAGATGCGGAAGAAGAAGCACAAGAAGCTCCTCAAGAAGACCCGCTGGCAGCGCCGTCAGCAGGGTCGGTAAGGGCGCGGAGCTCCGTCCGATGGGCGTGACGGGGCGGCGGATCGGCCTCGGCCGAGCGCTGGCGGCGCTCCTCAGCGTCTCGACCCTCGCGGTCGCCTGTGGCTCGTCGGAACCCCGCCCGACGAAGGCGCCCGAGGGGTCGGAGGCGGTGTCGTTCCCCTCGGCCGACGGCATCACGCTCGAGGGTCGGCTCCTCGGCGAGGGCTCGGTCGGCATCGTGCTCTCGCACATGCGGCCGTCCGACCAGACGTCCTGGTGGGACTTCGCGAAGGACCTCGCCCACCGGGGCTACCTCGTCCTCACGTACGACTCCCGCGGCTACTGCCCGGGCGGCGTCGCCGGCTGCTCGGCCGGCGAGCAGGATCTCGGCGAGATCTGGCGCGACGTGGTAGGCGCGATCGGGTACGTGCGCTCGCGAGGTGCGAGCCGCGTGGCCCTCATCGGCGCGAGCATGGGTGGCACGGCATCGCTCATGGCCGCCGCACAGGATGGGGTCCAGGTCGACGTCGTCGTGACCCTCTCGGCGCCGAGGGACTTCGAGGGGATGGATCTCACGCCCGACGTCCTCACTCGCGTGAGCGCCGCGAAGCTCTTCATCGCCGGAACCGGCGACGGCTCGGCCGCAGCGGATGCGCAGACGCTCTACGAGATGTCGCCGCCGCCGAAACGGGTGCAGATCCTCACCACAGACGACCACGGGACCGACATCCTGATCGGGAATCAGTCAGGGCCGGCGAGAACCTTGATCCTCACGTACCTCGAGCAGTACCTGGGGTCGTGACGTGAGCCGGCCGATCGTCTTCCTCACCGACTACGGACTCACGGACGGGTTCGTCGGTGTCTGTCACGGCGTCATCGCTCGCATCGCACCGGACGCACACGTGATCGACCTCACCCACCTGGTCGCTCGGCAGGACGTACTGCAGGGGGCGGTCGCCCTCGGCAGGGCTGCCCGCTTCATGCCGGACGACGCCGTCTACCTCGCGGTCGTGGACCCGGGAGTGGGTTCCGAACGGCGTCCGATCGCCGTCGAGACCCGGGCGGGCGCTCTCCTCGTCGGCCCGGACAACGGACTGCTGTCGATGACGTGGACCGAGCTCGGCGGTGTCCAGCGGGCGGTCGAGGTCGCCGCGCCGGAGGTCCTGCTGCATCCGGTCTCGAGGACGTTCCACGGTCGCGACGTGTTCGCGCCGGCGGCGGCGCATCTCGCGGCCGGGCTCGCGATCGAAGACCTCGGTCCGCCCGTGCCCGTGGAGCACCTGCTCGTGCTCGATCTCCCGGGTCCGATGGTGACACCCGGTTCGGTCGGTGCCCGGGTGATCGCCGTGGACGGCTTCGGGAACGTTCAGCTGAACGTCACCCCGGCCGAGCTCGAGGCGGCCGAGATCGGGCCCGTGCTCGAGATCGGGGCTCGAGACGTGCCGCGGGTCGCCACGTTCGCCGAGGTGCCGTACGGCGAGTGCGGGGCGATCGAGGACTCGGAGGGCTACGTCGCGCTCGTCGTGAACCGTGGGAACGCATCCCAGATGCTGGGGTTGTCGGTAGGGGATGCCGTCGTGCTCGGCGGATGAGCCGAGCGGATCAGGGAGCGGCGGAGGTCGAGGGGAGCGGTGTCCCGGAGACCGGTCCGGGATACGGCCGGTCGGGCCCACCGATCGTGAACTGCGCGACCGCCGCGATCACGATGAGCGCGAAGAGCACGACGAGGACGACCTTCGTGAACGGGCGCACGTCCGCAGGCTAGCAGCGGCGCCCAACGACGCGCCGGAGGGGCCGAGACCGGCCCCTCCGCACGTTCGCGATCCGTCAGGACGTGTGGCGAACCACCTGCACCGAGAAGTGGCCCTTCCCTCTCACGACGAGGCCCAGCGGCCACTGGTAGCGCCCGAGCCCCGTGAGGATCAGGTCGTCCGGGTGCTC
Source organism: Solirubrobacterales bacterium (assembly GCA_050259555.1). Taxonomy (GTDB): domain Bacteria; phylum Actinomycetota; class UBA4738; order UBA4738; family HRBIN12; genus HRBIN12. The sequence continues at coordinate 8,015 of JBLNAW010000203.1, read as the reverse complement.
TCCGCCGTTCAGCACGTCGAGCGCGTCCTGGAAGGTGTCGGCCCACCGGTATCGGTCCCGGCCACCGCGCAGATCGATGCTCTGGAACCCCTTGGCGTTCTTCGGGATGTCGAATCCGACCGTCTTGACGACCGTGGTGCCGTCGATCATGTCGAAGCTCACCTCGACGGTCACGGCGTCACCCGGACGGGCCTTCAGCACGTCCCGGACGCGGAGCTTGGGCTGTGTCGTGCTGGCGAGACGGATGCGTCCGATCTTGCCCTCGAGTCGGTCCTTCGTGATCCATCCCGAGGTCGAGATGTCGGTGAAGGTCACCTCGGCGTCCCGTGCGAACTGCAGCATGTCGATGGCGTTGATGAGGCGCCACATCGACCCCGTCGCATCCCACTGGTCGGAGGCCAGCCAATGGTTCGACACCGTGAACGGGCCGTCGGCCGTCGATCCGTCGATCGTCCAGTCGAGGCTCGACGAACCGCCGCCGTAGTGTCCGAAGACCGCGGCGAAGTTCGCCCAGAGGTGGGACCACACGATCTCCTCGAGCCACCAGCCCCAGGAGTGGATGACCTCCGTCGTCCCGATGCGTGAGGATCCGTCGTCGAGGTTCGTGAGGTCGCTCTCGATCGGGATCGAGGCGGGAACCTGGCCGACGACGCCGGCGATACCGGCGAAGCGATCCTGCACGATCGTGCCTCGCGGCTCCGTCAGGAGCGCGAACCGATACCCGGGCCACCCCGCGCCCTTGACCATCATGAGCCCCTCGGCGCCCGACAGACCGAGCGAGATCGCCCCCGGCGCGTCGTAGAAGAACGGGTGGCCGAAGGCGGCGACGTAGTCGCCGCACATGAAGGTCGCCGTCCCCGTCGCGTAGTACGAGGCGTCACCGTAGGCGATCGCCACGCCGAGCGGTTCACCGGGCGCGAACGGTGTGGCGGTCACGGTCCCTGTGGTTGCCGCGGCCGAGCCCGCCGAGTAGACGACGAAGTTCTCGCCGCGCTGGTCGAGCCTGCTCTGCAGCTGCGCGATCTGGTCGTCCCCGAGGCCGGAGACCGCGAGCGGCACGGGCAGTTGCGTGAACGTTCCCGTGACGCTGGCGGCCGAGGTGCCCTGGATCCGCGCGATCGCACGTCGGATCTCCTCGGTGGGGACGATCGTCCGGGCCGGGATCGCGCTGGGACCCTGCGCGGACCCGACGACCTCGAGCATCGCCTCGGCCGGCGTGAGGGCCCCGAACGTCGGATCGTCGAACACGGCGGAGACCGCTCCGGCGAGCTTCCCGTTCACGTAGGCCGGCGACCCCGACATGCCGAAGAACACGCCGCCCGTCTGGCTCAGGAACGACGCCGGGCCCGTGATGTGGATCACGATGGCGTCGAGGCCGATCATGAAGCCGTCCGGGATCGTTCCGACGACCGTGTAGGTGAACTGGACGGGCGTCGTTCCCGCCAGGGTGGTCAGGCCCGTACCCAGCGTCCCGGGGAGGAGCTGCGCCTCCGGGATGACCGACGGAGGACTCGAGCACGGCGTCAGCGCCGGTGCGGGGCCCGCGGCGATCAAGGTGGTGAGGAGCAGGACGGTGGTCGCGCCGGCGAGCAACCCCAGCCGGCGCCGTGGGATGAAGCGTGGCACGGACATGGGCGACACCCCCCTCGAAGCGAAATCCTACCCTCAGACGCATCCTCGGAGGCTTCCGTTCCTTCGGGCGCACCAGCGGTCGGAGTGGTTCAGGGGCGTCGTGCGAGCCGAGCCTCGCAGAACCGGCGATCCCTCTCGAGCACGTGCCGCATCTGGGACGGGTCGGAGGCGGAGGCCCGTAGGTCGAGTTCGAGGGAGATCGCCCCATCGAAGCCGCCGGCCGCGAGGGCGTCGAGGAAGGGGCCGAGATCGAGGACCCCCTCCTCCAGCGGCAGGTGCGAGTCCCACCCCTTTCCCGCGTTGTTGGAGAGGTGCACGTGCGCGATCCGTCGACCGAGGCGCGCGACGGCCTCGAGCAGGTCGAGGCCGGCGACCGCCGCGTGGCTCGTGTCGAGCACGACGTTCGGGAAGGGGTCGAGATCCGCGAGCTCGCAGACGGTGTGCAGGGCGGCGATCCTTCGGCCCCGAACGCGGACCGGGAACATGTTCTCGACGGCCACCACGACCTCGGCGGTCCCCTGGAGGGAGGGCAGCTCCTCGAGCATCCATCGCCGATACGCCCCCTGCCACCGGTACGGGGGGTGGACGACGACCAGCGGCGCGCCGACCTCCTCGGCGAGCGCGATCGCGCGGTGGATCTTCCCGATCGGCTCGGTGCCCCAGACGCCTCGCGTGACGAGCAGGAAGGGGGCATGGATCGCGTCGATCCGAAGGCCGAAGCCCTCGGCGAGCTCGCGGATGGTCTCCGGGTCCTGCGTCGCCGGATCCTTCGTGACCATGACCTCGGCGCCCTGGAACCCGGTCTCGGCGAGGAGCTCGAAGATCGCCCGGAGCGGCAGGGTGAAGGCCGATGCGGTCGAGCAGGCCAGCCGTGGCCCGGGCAGGTTGGCGCTCATCGAGCCATCGTAGCCTCGCGACCCCGAGCGACTATGCTGCGCGCCATGTGGGTCCTGCCCCTCGCTGCCTCGATCATCGCGCTCGGGTTCGCGGGGTTGCTCGGCCGGGATTGGCTGCGCCGGCGCCGGGCGTTCCAGGCCGCCTGGGTCGTCGCGCTCCTCATGTATGCCGCAGCGTCGTTCGCGCTCATGCTCGGGGTGCTCGACGGCTGGTCGGCGACCGAGTTCCGCCTCTACTGGGCGTTCGGTGCCGTCCTCAACGTGCCGTGGCTCGCCCTCGGCGAGGCATACCTGCTCCTACGGCAGCGGTGGGTGCTCACCGCCCTCCTCGCACTGATGGTCTTCCTCACGGCCTTCACGCTCGCGGAGGTCCGCACGGCGGCGGTCCATGCCGCCGCCTTCTCCAAGGACCTCCCGCTCGGGAAGGACGTCTTCGGCGACGGAAGCCTGCCCTACCGCCTCGCGCAGTTCTTCGCGTACCCGGCCTACGTCCTGCTGCTCGTGGGGTGCGGGTGGTCGGCCTGGCGGATGCGGGGCCGGCCGGAGCTCGCCAACCGCTTCGGGGGAACCCTGCTGATCGCGATCGGCGCCACGATCGTGGCCATCGGTTCAGGGGTCGGGGCGGGGCTCGACGTGGTGCCCCTGTTCACGGTCGGACTCGCGCTCGGGATCGCCGTGATGTTCGCGGGCTTCCTGCGGGCCGCGCGCCCAACCCCGGCTCGCTCCTCGTGAGCCGGGTGCTCGGTCAGATCGAGGCGTGCCAGGTGTGCCCGCCCTCGGGGGTCGGGACGGTGGGGATGGAGTCCAAGGGCTCCTCCGTGATGAGGACCTCGTCGTACTGCGAGGGATCGACGGTCAGCCGCAGCAGGACGACGCCGTTCGCCGGGACGAACGGCTCGCCGACCGCGGTGAACGTCCCTCCGCTGCCGAGCCAGAGCTGGTAGACGCTCCCGGGCGAGGGCGCCGGGACCTCGTCGCCGTACAGGTACATCCGCTCGATCCCGGGTCCCGAGACCTCGACGAGCCCACCCGGGGTGGTCGAGGAGGCCGCCTCGAGGGCCACGGGGTTGGCTCCCGGCTGCTGCATCGCGCTCAGGACCTCGAGGGCGGTTCCACGGTCCTGCTCGGCGCGGGTGACCCGGTTGCCGAGCGTGAGCGAGAACCCCGCCATCCCGACGAGCGCGGCCACGCTCGCCGCGAGCGCCGCGAGGCCGGCTCCACGGCGTCGCCGGACCGGGACGTCGCTGAGGCCGCGCCGGACGCGAGCGAGGACGAGATCCGGCGGCTCCGCAGGCCGGGCGGCGAGGGCGAGGTCTCCGGTGAGCGCCCGGAACTCCTCGAGGGAAGCACGGCAGGTGGCGCACCAGGGGACGTGTTCGGTGAGGAGGCGATCCGCCTCCTCCGCGTCGGTCCCCTCGAGCGCGAGGAGCGCGTATCCGGCGAGGAGCTCCAGGTTGCGTTCGTGTTCGTCGGTCATGCCTCGTCCCCGTCCTGGAGGATCTTCCGGAGCTTGCGCATGGCTGCCAGGGTCCTCGTCTTCACCGTTCCGATCGGGATGTCGAGCAGTCGGGAGATCTGGGCTTGCGTCGAGCCGCCGAAGTAGGCCATCTCCAAGACCCGCCGCTGCTCGGGGGGCAGTGTCTGGAGCGCCTCCAGGACCTGCTTGCGCCGCAGGTCGAGATCGGCTTCCTGGACAACACCCTCCGCTACATCTTCGCCGACGGCGGCCTCGAGGTTCGAGGCTCGCTCGGTGCGCTTGCGGAGCCGCTCCTCGCGCCGGACGGTGTCGACCGCCCGATGGTGCACGAGGGACAGGAAGAAGGAGCGGAAGGTGCCGCGGGACGGATCGTAGGCCTCCGGCGCCCGCCAGAGCGCGAGGAAGGCGTCCTGCACGACCTCCTGGGCGAGGGCCTCCTGAGCCGTCACGCGCCGAGCGAGTCCGTACGCGGCGCTGGAGTATCGACGGAACAGCTCCTCGAACGCGCCGCGGTCGCCCGAGGAGACGCGCCGATGGAGATCCAGGTCGAGTCGATCCGCGTCCTGCACGTCCACGTTGTAGCAGACGCCGGTACCATCCCGGCCGATGGTCTCGGTCGTCTTGTACTCGCGTCCGGGCTGCGGCCTGTGCGACGAGGCCCGGATCGTGATCGAGGCGGAGCGCGCTCGCACGCCCTTCGACCTCGAGGAGGTCGACGTCTCCACGGACGACGCCCTCGAGCTCGAGTACGGGATCCGGGTCCCGGTGGTGCTCGTCGACGGCCGCGAGCTCTTCGAGATAAGGGTCGATCCGGCGGCCTTCGCTCGGGTCGTCCGAGCCTGAGGTCGGTCGCGACGCCCCCCCGCGCCGAGCTTGCGCATTCGTGAACGCGCGTGGACGACGCGCTACCCTACGCGCGTGAGCGAGCGCCCGATCCCCGAGGCCACCGTGGGACGCCTCCCCGTGTACCTGCGCACGCTCGTCGAGATGGCCGAGAACGGAGCCTCGACGGTGTCCTCCGAGCGGCTCGCCGCCGCGACGGGCGTCAACTCTGCGAAGGTGCGGAAGGACCTTTCGCACCTCGGGTCGTACGGCACCCGAGGGGTCGGCTACGACGTGGCGTACCTCATCCATCAGGTCCGGCGCGAGCTCGGCCTCACGCAGGCCTGGCCGATCGTGATCGCCGGGATCGGGAACCTCGGCGCCGCCCTCGCCAACTACCGCGGGTTCGTCGAGCGAGGGTTCCGGACGGTCGCGCTCGTCGACAACGACCCGGCGAAGATCGGGGCGCGGGTCGACGACCTGGTCATCCGGTCGATGGAGGACCTCCCGGCGATCGTTCGCGAGCATCGAGCCGCGATCGGAGTGATCGCGACACCGGCGGCGGCCGCGCAGGAGGTCGCCGATGCCATGGCGCAGGCGGAGATCCGCTCGATCCTGAACTTCGCGCCCGTCATGCTCACCGTCCCGCCGGGGGTATCGGTACGCAAGGTGGATCTCGCGATCGAGCTGCAGATCCTCACGTACTACGAGCAGCGGAAGGCAGCGCTCGCCGAGGTGAAGCGGGGGCGTTCGGTCGCGGGTCTGGCGCCGACCTGAGGCTCGTCCGCGATCAGCGGGCGATCGTGATCCACAACGTGATGAACACGGCGACCACCATCACGCTGAACAAGATCCACTGGACGCTTCCCTCTTCGATGAGCGGAACGGCTTCAGCCAGCACGTCGGTCTCCTCCTAGGCGGGTCCGTACCAGGGCGGTGCGGTCCCGCCCGTCAGGATCTCCTTGCGGGTGCGCTCGGCACGATCGAGCAGCGGCAGGTGCACGGCCAAGCCGATCACCGAGATCAGCAGGAACGCGTAGGAGTACACCGGGACGCTCCCGCTGTCGTGCCGCAGGTACACCGTGAGCATCGGGCCGCCCCCGTTGTAGAAGGCTCGGGCGGCCGCGAGCGACGCCTTGCCGTCGGCAGCGAAGCGGATGTCCTCCACGGTGAAGTCCGTGGTCTGCACCGCTCCCGGGTCGAACGGTCCCTTGCCCTGCTCCGCGTTCACCTGCGCGGCCAGGTAGGACTGCACGGCGCCCTGGACCGACTGGACCGAGCCGGTATCGGCTTCGTTCGTGCCGGGCGTTCGCCACGCACGTGGGTCCGGGTAGCTCGAGAAGGTCTGGATGGGCGCCTGCGGCTGGGTCCCCGCCGCCTCGACGACCCAGGTCGGCTCGACGCCGCGGGGTCCGAGGTTCGTCGGCGTCTGCGTCCCCTGGGACCAGAACCCGAACGCCCACAGGGACGAGAGCAGCAGCATCCACCCGAAGAAGCAGGTCGCGAGCACCAGGTACCCCATCCGCCGTCCGAACACGGCCGAGAGCAGCAGCAGGACCGAGCCGATGAACAGGACGAACCCCATGACGACCGACAGGCCGCCCTTCACGATCGTGTCGCACGCGACGTCGAAGCCGAGGCACCCGGTGGCGATCACAGCTGCACGTTGGTGGTCGGGGAGGGCTTCTTCGACAGGTCGCCGCCGAGGAACTGGTCGACCGCCGCCTTCTGCGCCTCCGGGTTGATGCACACGTTCTTGTCGAACGGGACCTGGGTCTTGTCCTGGATCGAGACGATGTAGTTCACGAGGTCGTTGATCCGCTGGTCGGTGAGCGCCCCTGCGTACCGGATGCTCCACGAGGGCATCTGGCCGCGGCCCTGCTCGATCGTCGTGTAGATGTCCTTGAGCCCATAGATGAGCGGGTGGCCCGTGAATGGTCCGCCGCACACGGTCGTGAGGTTCGGCGTCGCGATCACGGGCTGGACGCCCCCGACGGCCGGCCCGAGGATCCGACTGCCCTTCAGCTCGCTGCCGTGACAGCGCACGCAACCGACGCCGCCCTGGTTCTCCTCGGTGAACGTCTGGACGGCCTCGCTGCCGCGGTCGATCGAGTCGGTGAGCAGGCGTTCCTCCTGGGAGAGGTTGGTGCCGGGCTCGAACAGCCAGGTGGCCGGGATCCACACGACGAAGAACAGGACGAGGAGCACGCCCCACCCCTGGAGCTTCTGCAGGTGAGGCGTCTCGAGGAACGCATCGGCGGGACCCGGGCGCATCGCGTTCGGGATGTCGGGCGGTGCCTCGACCTTGCGGCGCCCGCGAGCGGCCACCATCGCGCCGCCGACGATGAGCAGGGCGAGGCCGATCCCCGCGATCACGATGCCCTGGGTGGAGGAGAGCGCGAGCATCGGCTATCCCGGCGCCACGCAGAAGGGGCCGGCCTGCGGCTTGCCCAAGGTGTCCGTCCCCCTGGGTGGGCCGAGGACGATCGAGGAGGTATCCACCATCACGTCGCCGGTGTCGGTGATCTGCATCGAGAAGCGGTCGAGTCCACGCGGCGCAGGGCCGAGCTTGTACTCGCCGGCGGTGTTGTACTTCGAGCCGTGGCAGGGGCACTCGAACCACTGTGACTGCTTGCAGAACGGCACCCGGCATCCGAGGTGCACGCAGCGCTGGTACAGCGGCATGATCCCCTGCACCGCGACGCCCTCGGCCGCGTAGTCGGCGTCTCCACTCGGCTTGCCGTCGTACGCCACGACGTAGAACCTGCCCGCCCCGAAGTAGAAGGGCTCGCCGGCCTCCGCGATGGCAGCCTTGATGTCGTCGATCTTGCCGGCATTGATGATCGAGCCGAAGCCGCCCTTCAGGTTCGGCCACAGGAAGGCGATCGTCATGCCGCCGAACTGAGCCGCGAAGACGCCGAAGGACGCGAGGAGCGACCGCCGGAAGAAGTCCCGGCGCGAGACGGGCTTGGTGGTCGTGGCGGTCTCGGGGAGCGGGATCCCGGCCTCGGTTGCGCGCTGCGCCTTGCGTGCCCGCACGAACGACAGGCCGAAGACCACCGCGAACAGGTCGACCACGACCACCGCGACGATGGCCGCGACGATCCCGCTCGAGAGGGCCACGACCGGGGTCATAGCTCGAAGAACACCCCTTGCGCCCACGGCCACACCCAGTTGTAGCCGGTGCC
>JBLNAW010000202.1:0-2753 GCA_050259555.1 Solirubrobacterales bacterium | reverse complement strand
AGGTCGTCCGGGGCGAGGCCGGCCGGCCGAGCGTCGTGGCGGCGTTCGGCTCGGGCTCGAGGCCGAAGCTCGCCTGGAACGGGCATCTCGACGTCGTGCCGGCGGGAGACCCGGCCACCTGGGAGCACCCACCGTTCGCCGGCACCCTCGTCGACGGACGCCTCGTGGGGCGCGGTACGGCCGACATGAAGGGCGCCGTGGGGGCGGCCTTGGCCGCCACGAGCGCGATCGTCCGCTCGGGCGTCGAGCTCCGCGGCACGCTCGAGCTGCACCTCGCCGCCGACGAGGAACGTACGGGCATCCACGGCACGCGGGTGCTCTGGGAGACGGGCCTGCTCGATCAGGACGCGTGCATCGTCGGCGAGCCGACCGAGCTCCAGCTCGCGCTCGCCGAGCGCGGCGGTGCGTGGGTCACGGCGACCGCTCGCGGCCGGGCGGCGCACGGCTCGAGACCGCACCTCGGCGTGAACGCGATCACCTCGATGGCCCGGTTCCTCCTGCGCATCGACGAGGTGCTCCCCGACCGCGAGCACCCGCTCGTCGGCCGGCCGACGGTCAACGCCGCCCTCATCTCGGGCGGGAGCGCGCCGAACGTCGTCCCCGACCGGTGCGAGGTGGACGTCGACCGCCGGCTGATCCCCGGCGAGACCTCGCCGGCCGACGTGCTCGCCCCGTTCGAGCGGCTCGCCGCCTCGATCGCGACCGAGCATCCCGAGGTCGACCTCTCGTTCGCGATGCGCGAGTGGACCGATGCCGCCGAGGCACCGCTCGACAGCGCGATCGCGGATCTGCTGCGCACCGCCGTGACCGAGGAGACTGGGACGCGACCCGCCGATGTCGGCATGACCGGCATCACCGACGCCCGCTTCTACATCAACGAGGCCGGCATCCCGACCGTCATCTGCGGGCCGGGCTCCCTCGACGTCGCCCACACCGCGAACGAATCGGTCGCGCTCGACGAGCTGGTCGCGGCGGCCCGGATCTACGCGAGGACGTTCGTGCGCTTCCTCGGCGGGGAATGAAGCGGGCCTCGGGGGGTTGGTGAGGACCGTGGAACGCTACGACGTGTTCGTGATCGGCGGAGGTGGGACGGGCTCGGAGATCGCCTTCCAGCTCGCGGACCGCGCCGACCTGAAGGTCGCCCTCGCCGAGCGCGACCAGCTCGGCGGCGAGTGCAACCACTACGGCTGCGTGCCGACGAAGGTGATGCTCCGCAGCGCGAAGCTCGCCGCCCAGGCGCGAGATGCGGAGCGGTTCGGCGTCCGGGTTCCCGGGCCCGTCGAGGTCGACCTCGCCGCCGTGCAGCGCCGGGCTCGCCGCGTGATCGACGAACAGTCCGGCGAGGGCCCGGCGCCCTTCGAGCGCGCCGGCATCCGCGTGCTGCTGGAGGAGGCACGCCTCGTCGGCGACCACCGTGTCGAGACCGCCAGCGGCGAGCAGATCGAGGCCGACCGGATCGTGCTCGCGACGGGCACCGAGGCGACGACGCCTCCGATCCCGGGCCTCCGCGAGGGTCCGCACTGGACGAACAAGGAGGCGATCTGGTCGCCGGAGCGCGTGCCCGGCTCGCTCGTCGTGATCGGCGCCGGCGCGATCGGCATCGAGTTCGCGCAGATCTTCGGGCGCTTCGGCTCGAAGGTCACCGTGCTCGAGGCGCTCCCCCACATCCTGCCGAACGAGGACGAGGAGGCCGCGGCCTCGCTCGTCCCGGCGTTCGAGGCCGAGGGCATCACGCTGCGCGCCGGCGTCTCGATCGAGCGCGCATCCCACGACGCCGAGCGCTGGACGATCGCGCTCGCGGGGGGCGAGGAGTTGCGCGCCGACGAGGTCCTCGTCGCGACCGGTCGCCGCCCGGTGTTCGACGTCCACGACCTGGGCGCCGCGGGCGTCGAGCTGGACGAGCGCGGGCGACCGAGGCTCGACGAGACGCTGCGGACCACGAACCCCTCCGTCTGGGCCGCTGGCGATGCGACCGGCGACCTGCTGTTCACGCACGTCGGGTCCTACGAGGCCGAGCTCGTGGTCGACGACATCCTCGGCCGTCCGCGACCGCGTGACTACCGTGTCGTGCCTCGAGTCACCTTCTGCGACCCGGAGGTCGCGAGCGTCGGCCTCACCGAGCGCGAGGCGCGCGAGGCCGGCCTCGAGATCGCGACCGCCGTCCTCCCGCTCGCCGACAACGAGCGAGCGCACATCGACGGCGCGACCGCCGGGCTCGTCAAGCTCGTCGCCGACGCCCGCACGGGCGAGGTCCTCGGCGGGCACATCGTCGGGCCCGAGGCCGGCGCGATGATCCACGAGGTCGTCGCGATCATGGCCGCGCGGGTGCCGGCGGCGGTCATCGGGGACGCGATCCACGCCTACCCCACCCTCTCCGAGTCCGTGAAGGGCGCCCTCCTCGGACTGGCCGAACGCTGATCCTGGGTTACGCTGGAGACCGATGGATACCGACACCGCCGTGCTGACGGTCACCGAGAAGGCGGCCCGCAAGGCCCGCGCGCTCGCCGAGAAGGAGGGCCGCCCGGACGCCGCCCTGCGTCTGCGCGTCGTCGCCGGCGGGTGCTCCGGCTTCTCCTACGAGCTCTCGTTCACCGATGCACCCGAGGCCGAGGACCACGTCGTCGAGGTCGAGGGGTTCCGAGTGCTCGTCGACCCAAGGAGCGCTCCGATCGTCAGGGGCTCGACCCTCGAGTTCAACGACGCGCTGCTCGGCGGCGGCCTCAAGGTCTTGAACCCACAGGCCGTGCACGAGT
>JBLNAW010000201.1:0-4317 GCA_050259555.1 Solirubrobacterales bacterium | reverse complement strand
CAGGCCGGCGCCGACGTCGCGCGCGTCTGCCTTCGCGCCTCGGACGTTGAAGGAATGGTCGCCACCTTCGATCGGCACGTACGTGACCCGCTCACCGAGCCGCTCGAGCACCGGGGCGAGGTTCTCGGGCTTCGCGAACGGGTCGCGCGTTCCCTGGAGGAACAGCATCGGGACCGTGATCCGCTCGAGGTGCTCGGCGCGGATGCGCTCGGGCTTGCCCGGCGGGTGCAGCGGGTAGCCGAGGAACACGAGGCCCGCAGCCGGCATCCCGTCGGCCACGCACATCGACGCGAGCCGCCCACCGAGCGACTTCCCGCCCGCGAGCACGGGCATCGCGTCCGCCATCGCCGAGACGCCCGTGAAGGCCTCGTTCCAGGCCGCGCGCAGCGCGGGTTCGGGGTCGGGCGCGCGCCGGCCCGCGTTCATGTAGTGGAAGTCGAACCGTGCCGTGGCGACGCCGTGCCCGCCCATCGCGCGGCAGAAGCCGGCGAGGAAGGGATGATCCATCCCCGCGCCGGCACCGTGTCCGACGACGAGCCAGGCCACCGCGTCCTTCGGCGCGATCCACACGGCCGAGACCGCGCTCCGGCTCTCGCCGAGGCCCCCACGCACCTCGGGCAGGTCCATGGCACGATACTCGCATGCCTGGCACGCTCTATCTCGGCACGTCGGGGTTCGCCTACGACGGGTGGAAGCACGGCGTCTTCTATCCCGAGGGCCTCAAGAACCGCGAGATGCTCTCCTACTACGCGAGCCGGTTCCCCTCGGTCGAGATCAACTACACGTTCCGGCGCTTCCCGACCGAGAAGACCCTCACCACATGGCGAGAACTGACGCCGGAGCACTTCCGCTTCACGCTGAAGGCGAACCAGCGCATCACGCACTTCAAGCGCCTCGCCGGCGCCGACGAGGACGTCGGCGACTTCCTGCGCGTGGCCGGCGTGCTCGGCGAGCGCCTCGGCACCGTGCTGTACCAGTGCCCGCCGTCGCTGACGTACGACCGAGGGCTCATCGAGGCGTTCGTCGGCTACCTCCCGCCGACGCCGAGGGCGGCGATGGAGTTCCGGCACGCGTCCTGGCGCGAGGCGCGCGAGCTGCTCCTCCAGCAGGGCGTTGCCTGGTGCGTCGCCGAGACCGACGAGCAGGACCCCGGCCCCGACGACCTCTCGTGGGAGCCGTTCGGGTTCCTCCGCCTCCGCAAGACCGAGTACTCGGACGAGGAGCTCGCGGGGTGGGCCGCGCGCATCGGCCCCGCGCTCGAGGCCGGTCACGACGTCTACTGCTACCTGAAGCACGAGGACGAGGGTGCGAGCACGAAGATGGCCGACCGGCTCGGCGCGATGCTCCGCCCACCGGAATAGCCGGTCCTCATCCGGAGTTCAGCGGCAGAGGAGGGACCCGACCATGCCGGCCGTGACCGTCGACGACCTGACCCTGCTCCCCCGCGTGCCCGCCGTCTCGCTCGATGCACGCCGCCGACCGGTTCGCTCTGTCACGAGCGCTCCTTCCGGTCTCGAGGGCGAGGGGTTCCCGGTCCGCCGGGCGTTCGCGGGCGTCGATCTCACCGACCTCGACCCCTTCGTCCACATGGACCAGATGGGCGAGGTCGACTACGCGCCGGGTGAGCCGAAGGGCACCCCCTGGCACCCGCACCGCGGGTTCGAGACCGTGACGTACATCATCGACGGGATCTTCGAGCACCAGGACTCGAACGGCGGCGGGGGCGTCATCACCAACGGCGATACCCAGTGGATGACCGCCGGGGCCGGGATCCTGCACATCGAGAAGCCACCTGAGCATCTCGTGGTCAGCGGCGGCCTCTTCCACGGCGTGCAGCTGTGGGTCAACCTCCCGAAGGCGCTCAAGTGGGCGCCGCCCCGGTACCAGGACCTCCGCGCGAACGAGGTGGCGCTGCTCGCGACGCCGGACGCGGGTGCGCTCGTGCGCGTGATCGCCGGTGAGCTCTCGGGCACGAGCGGTCCGGGGGACACCCACACCCCGATCGCGTACCTCCACGCGACGGTCGCCCGAGGCGCGCGGCTCGAGCTGCCGTGGCGACCCGACTTCAACGCGCTCGCGTACGTGCTCGCGGGCGCCGGCAGCGCGGGCGAGGAGCGCCGTCCCATCGCGACCGGTCAGCTCGCGGTGTTCGGGCCGGGCGATGCCATCGTGCTCGACGCGGCGCCGACGCAGGACGCCCACACCCCCGAGCTCGAGGTCCTGCTGCTCGGCGGGGCGCCGATCCGGGAACCCGTCGCCTGGTACGGCCCGTTCGTGATGAACACCCGCGACGAGCTGATCCAGGCGTTCGAGGACTACCAGGCGGGCAAGCTCGGCACGGTTCCCGCCGTCCACCACACCCCCGACGAGGTCCTCGAGTCCGGTCAAGACGAGGCAGACTGACCGGCGCCTCGGCTCGGTCCCGATCCCGCGGGATAGAGCGGGGATAGAGCCGGCACGGAGCCTCCCTCGAGCGCCCTGGAGCACGGTGCAGCCCATCGAGGGCTCACCGGAGCCCCGGACGGAAGGGAGGCGCGATGGCCATCGAACTGGGCGGGCACGAGCGAGAGGTTCCCCTCGGGCTCCCGCAGACACGGGTTCGGGTCTCACCTCGGGTCGCCGTCGTCGTCGCGGGACTCGTCGCCGGCATCCTGATCGGCTGGCTCGCGTACGTGATGGTCGGGAACGACGCGGCGGCGCGAGTGGCACGTGCTCAGGACATCCAGCGGGCACGGGCCGAGGCGATGGTCCAGGCGTTCGAGACGGACTGGGCCCGGATCCAGCCGAGCGCGTCCCGCATCGCCGTCACCGGCACCGGACCCGGGCTCGCATGGGTGGCCGAGCAGCAGGCCGACTGGGCCGAGACCGTGATCACCGGCACGGGGCCGGGGCTGGTCACCGTGGCCAACATGCAGGCCGGGTACGGAACGACCAGCGAACCGACGGGCACAGGGCCTGGCCTGACCCACCTGCACGAGCCCGCTGGGCCCGAGGTGGCGGTGATCGGCACACCCTGAGATCGGCACGCCGTGAAGCCTGCCCGCGATCGGCGGTGGAGGGGAGAGCCCTCCACCGCCGCGGCATCGCCCCGACGGAGATACCGGCCGGGCTTGACGGTGAGCCCTGCAGGCGTGACCATCCGACCTTCGCCCGCGCCGGATGAGTCGGAGGAGAGGTGGAATATCGGCTCCTCGGAGCACTCGAGGTGGTCTCGAACGGCACCCGCGTCGAGCTCGGGCCGCCCAAGCAACGGGCGGTCCTGGCGGTCCTGCTGCTGCACGCCGGCGAGGTGGTCTCTACCGACCACCTGATCGAACAGGTCTGGGGCGATCACCCGCCTCGAACCGCCGCCCACTCCGTCCAGCTCTACATCTCGGATCTCCGCCGATCGCTCGAGCCAGTCGGGGACGAGACCTCGATCGAGACCCGGGCCCCTGGATACCTGCTCCGCGTGGAGACGGGGTACATCGACCTCCGACGGTTCGAGCGGCTCGTCGCCGAGGGTGGCCGCGCGAAGGCCGGCGGCGACGTCGCCGAGGTGGCCTCGAGATTCGAGGAAGCGCTCCGTCTGTGGCGAGGGCCACCGCTCGCCGAGTTCGCCTACGAGGAGTTCGCGCAGCCGGAGATCCGCCGGCTCGAGGAGCTCCGCCTGCACGCGATCGAGGAACTCGCGGCCGCCGAGCTCGAGCTCGGCAGGACCCAGGATGCGATCGCGGCGCTCGAGGGGGCGCTCGCGCAGGATCCGCTCCGTGAGCGAGCCCGCGAGCTCCAGATGCTGGCGCTCTACCGAGCGGGCCGCCACGCCGAGGCCCTCCGCGCCTACCAGCGGTTCGCCGCCCTCCTTGCGGAGGAGATGGGCCTCGACCCCTCACCGACCCTCCGGCGTCTCCAGGAGCGGATCCTGCTGCACGACCCCACCCTCGCCCCCGCGGCGATCTCGGGTGTGCAAGCGCAGAACCCGTACAAGGGCCTGAGCGCGTTCGACGAGGAGGACGCGGACGACTTCTTCGGCCGTGGCGAGCTCGTCGGACGACTCGTCGCCGCCCTGGCGGAGGGAGCCCGGCTCGTCGCCGTGGTGGGGCCGTCGGGCTGCGGCAAGTCCAGCGTCGTGAACGCCGGTCTGATCCCCGCGATCAGGAGAGGGGCCGTCCGCGGCTCCGAAGGCTGGACGGTCGCCGGGATGATGCCCGGCCGCCGCCCGCCCGAGGAGGTCGGCGTCGCGCTCGCCGGTGCCGGCGTCGGCGTGGCCCGTGAGGACCCGCTCGCCGCCCTCGCGGAGGCGGCGCGGATCGGGTGCGGGTCCGGCGAGGACCTCCT
>JBLNAW010000200.1:0-3037 GCA_050259555.1 Solirubrobacterales bacterium | reverse complement strand
TCCAGGTCTCGCTGCTGTCCTTCGGGTTCAAGTACGGCGCGCCGCGAGATGCCGACCTCGTGATCGACGTCCGGTTCCTGCCGAACCCCCACTGGGTCGACGAGCTGCGGCCGCTCCCCGGGACCGACGAGCGGGTCCGGACCTACGTGAAGGGGCAGCAGACCTATCGCGAGTTCATGCGGCGGCTCCGGTCGCTGCTCGGCTTCATGATCCCGGGGTTCGTCGCGGAGGGGAAGTCCTACCTCACCGTGGCGGTCGGGTGCACGGGCGGTCGGCACCGCTCGGTGGTCGTGGTCGAGGACCTCGCGGCCTTCTTCCGGGACAAGGGCCTGACAGCGACCCTCGAGCATCGCGACGTCGACCGCTAGGTCCCTTCAGCCGGCCCTCCGTAACGTCGCCGTAACGCCATCCGTCCCGGTCGGGCTGGGACGGTCGTCCGGGGGCACCGCTCCTCGGGTATCCGCTAGCATGGGCGGGAATCCCCCCTCAGGAGGCTGACGCATGGGCGTGAAGATCGGGATCAATGGCTTCGGACGGATCGGCCGCAACTTCTTCCGAGCCGCGAAGCAGCAGGGCAAGGACTGGGACTTCGTCGCCGTGAACGACATCACGGACTCCAAGACGCTGGCGCACCTGCTCAAGTACGACTCGGTCCTCGGGACCTTCGATGCCGAGGTCGGCGTCGCGCCGGACGGCATCTCGGTCGACGGCGACGTCCTCAAGGTCCTCGCCGTCCGGGACCCGGCCGAGCTGCCCTGGAAGGATCTCGGGGCGCAGATCGTGATCGAGTCCACCGGCCTGTTCACCAAGCGCGAGGACGCCGACAAGCACATCGCCGCCGGCGCCCAGAAGGTCATCATCAGCGCCCCCGCGAAGGGCGAGGACCTCACGGTCGTGCTCGGCGTGAACGACGAGCTCTACGACCCGGCCTCCCACAACGTGATCTCGAACGCGTCGTGCACCACGAACTGCGTGGCGCCGATGGCGAAGGTCCTGGACGACGCGTTCGGCATCGAGCAGGGCTTCATGACCACGATCCACGCGTACACGAACGACCAGAACATCCTCGACCTGCCGCACAAGGACCTGCGCCGGGCGCGGGCGGCGGCGCTGAACATCATCCCGACGTCGTCCGGTGCGACCAAGGCGATCGGCCTGGTCCTGCCGCAGCTCGACGGCAAGATGGACGGCATGGCGGTGCGGGTGCCGGTCCCGGACGGCTCGGTCACCGACCTGGTCGTCACGCTCGGTCGCGAGGCCACCGTCGAGGAGGTCAACGCGGTGTTCAAGACGGCCTCCGAGAGCGGACCGCTCTCGGGCGGACGGCTCGTCTACACGGAGGACCCGATCGTGTCCTCGGACATCGTGGGCTCGTCGGCGTCGTGCACGTTCGACGCCTCGCTCACGATGACCAAGGGCAAGGTCGCGAAGATCCTCGGCTGGTACGACAACGAGTGGGGGTACTCGAGCCGGCTCGTCGACCTCG
Organism: Solirubrobacterales bacterium; assembly: GCA_050259555.1. Lineage (GTDB taxonomy): Bacteria > Actinomycetota > UBA4738 > UBA4738 > HRBIN12 > HRBIN12. The sequence goes on along the minus strand of JBLNAW010000200.1, from coordinate 1,551 downwards.
TCGACATCGTCGCGGCCTCGCTGTAAGCGGGCTGCGATGAGCATCCGGACCCTCGAGACGCTGGGCGGGGTCGACGGCAGGCGCGTCTTCGTCCGCGTGGATCACAACGTCCCGCTGAAGGACGGTGCGGTGACCGACGACGCGCGCATCCGCGCGAGCCTGCCGACGCTGAACGAGCTCCTCGACGGCGGGGCCACGCTCGTCGTCGCCTCGCACCTCGGCCGGCCGAAGGGGCAGGTGAAGGAGGAGTACCGCATGGCGCCGGTCGCCGCGCGGCTCGGCGAGCTGCTGGGTCGCGACGTGATGGCGCTCGATACCGTGAGTGGTCCCGACGCCGAGGCCGTCTGCGGCCACGTCGCGGCGGGCGAGGTCGTGTACCTCGAGAACCTGCGCTTCGACCCGCGCGAGGAGCAGAACGACCCGGCCTTCGCGGCCGAGCTGGCGGCGCTCGCAGACGTCTACGTGGACGATGCCTTCGGAGCGGTGCACCGGGCGCACGCCTCGGTCGCCGCGCTCCCGGCCCTCGTGCTCGAGGAGGGGAGGCCGGCGGCCGCCGGACGGCTTCTCGAGAAGGAGGTCGAGGCGCTCTCGGCGCTCCTCGGCGAACCGGAGCGGCCGTACGTGGCCGTGCTCGGGGGCGCGAAGGTGTCGGACAAGCTGTCCACGATCGGTGCGCTCGTCGAGCGCGTGGACGCCCTGCTGATCGGCGGGGCGATGGCGTTCACCTTCATCGCCGCGGAGGGTGGTGGGATCGGCACCAGCCTGGTCGAGCCCGATCGATTCGAGGACGTGAGGGCGGCGAAGGCCCGGGCCATCGAGCGGGGCGTCCTGCTCGAGCTGCCGGCGGACGTCGTGGCGGCACCCGAGATGACCCTCGAGGCTCCGCGCCACACCGTGCCGGCCGCCGAGGTCCCGAGCGGGGAGATGGGTCTGGACATCGGGCCGCGCTCGGTCGAGGAGTTCGCCCGGATCGTGGCCGACGCGAGGACCATCCTGTGGAACGGGCCGATGGGCGTGTTCGAGCTCGAGCCCTTCTCGGCCGGCACGCGAGGGGTCGCCACGGCGATCGCCGGGGCGAAGGCCTTCGCCGTGGCCGGCGGGGGCGACAGCCTGGCGGCCATCAAGAAGTTCGGGCTCGAGGAGGGGTTCGACCACCTGTCCACGGGCGGCGGCGCGTCGCTCGAGTTCCTCGAGGGGCGCGAGCTCCCGGGGATCGTCGTCCTGGAGGAGCGCTGATGGCCCGCCGACCGATCGTCGCCGCGAACTGGAAGATGCACAAGACGCACCTCGAGGCGATCCAGGCCGTGCAGAAGCTCTCGTACCTGCTCGACAAGGAGGACGCCGAGCGCGTCGAGGTCGTGGTCTGCCCGCCGTTCACCGCGCTCCGCTCGATCGAGACCCTGATCGACAGCGACCGTCTCCCGTACGGTCTCGGGGCGCAAGACGTCCATCCCGAGGAGAAGGGCGCGTTCACGGGCGAGGTCTCGCCGGGGATGCTGGCGGCCCTGCGGGTGAGCTACGTGATCGTGGGCCACTCGGAGCGACGAGAGC
>JBLNAW010000199.1:0-11087 GCA_050259555.1 Solirubrobacterales bacterium | reverse complement strand
CCCCGCGAGCGTGCGCTCGATCGCCGTCCTCGACCGGACCAAGGAGCCGGGGGCGGTCGGCGAGCCTCTGTACCAGGACGTCGTGACCGCCCTCGCGGAGCAGGTCGCCGCCGGCCGGCTGGCCCAGATGCCGCGGGTCATCGGCGGTCGGTACGGCCTTGCCTCGAAGGAGTTCAACCCGCCGATGGCGAAGGCCGTGTTCGACGAGCTCGCCAAGGAGCAGCCGAAGAACCACTTCACGGTCGGCATCGTCGACGACGTGACGTTCACCAGCCTCGAGGTCGACCGGTCATTCACGACCGAGAGCGACGACGTCGTGCGAGCCCTGTTCTACGGCCTCGGCGCCGATGGCACGGTGAGCGCGAACAAGAGCTCCGTGAAGATCATCGGCGAGGGCACGGGGCAGCACGCCCAGGGCTACTTCGTCTACGACTCGAGGAAGTCCGGGTCGCTCACGACCTCGCACCTGCGGTTCGGGCAGGAGCCGATCGACGCCTCGTACCTGATCCGCAGCGCGAACTTCGTCGCCTGCCACCAGTTCAACTTCCTCGAGCGGCTCGACGTCCTCGAGGCCGCCGAGCAGGGGGCCACGTTCCTCCTGAACAGCCCCTACGGGCCCGACGACGTCTGGGAGCATCTGCCGCTCGAGGTCCAGCGCTCGATCGTGGACAAGGAGCTCAGGTTCTACGTGGTCGACGCGCAGAAGATCGCGACCGAGGTCGGTCTCGGCAGCCGGGTCAACACGGTGCTGCAGACCTGCTTCTTCGCGCTCTCCGGCGTGCTCGAGCGCGACCAGGCGATCGAGGCGATCAAGAAGTCGATCGAGAAGAACTACAGCAAGCGAGGACGTGCCGTCCTCGAGCAGAACTTCGCCGCGGTCGACCGCTCGATCGAGGGGCTCCACCAGGTGACGATCCCGGAGGAGGCGAAGAGCGACCTCCACCGGCTGCCGCCGGTCCCCGAGGACGCACCGGACTTCGTCAAGCGCGTGACGGCGATGATGATCGCGGGCCAGGGCGACCTGCTGCCCGTCTCCGCGATGCCCGTCGACGGCACCTTCCCGACGGGGACCACGAAGTACGAGAAGCGCTCCATCGCGATCGACATCCCGATCTGGGACCCGTCGATCTGCATCGACTGCGCCAAGTGCGCGCTCGTCTGCCCCCACGCTGCGATCCGGATGAAGGTGTACGAGCCGTCCGCCGTCGAGGGGGCGCCCGCCACCTTCCAGCACAAGGAGTGGAAGGACCGCGAGCACCCGGGGATGTGGATGACGATCCAGGTCGCGCCCGACGACTGCACCGGCTGTGGTGTGTGCGTGGACATGTGCCCCGCCAAGAGCAAGGAGGCGGTCAAGCACAAGTCGATCAACATGGAGCCGAAGCCCGAGCACCTCGAGGCCGAGCGCGAGAACTTCGACTTCTTCCTCGGCATCCCGCCGATGGACCGCTCGACGGTCAAGGTCGCCTCGATCAAGGGCTCGCAGATGCTCGAGCCGCTGTTCGAGTTCTCTGGCGCGTGCGCGGGCTGCGGAGAGACGCCGTACCTCAAGCTGCTCACCCAGCTGTACGGCGACCGGATCCTGGTCGCGAACGCCACCGGGTGCTCCTCGATATACGGCGGCAACCTGCCGGCCACGCCGTGGTCGCAGGATGCGAACGGACGCGGCCCGGCGTGGTCCAATTCGCTGTTCGAGGACAACGCCGAGTTCGGTCTCGGCATGCGGCTCGCGCTCGACCACCAGGCGAGCCACGCACGTCAACTGCTCGAAGGCCTGGCGCAGCACGTCGGGGAGGACCTCGCGAGCGCGATCCTCGGGGCCGAGATGGACGACGAGGTTGCGATCGCCGAACAGCGCCGGCGCATCGCCGAGCTCCGGGGGCGCCTCGAGCAGGCGGAGGGCGACGAGGCCCGGAACCTCCTGCAGATCGCCGACGCGCTGGTCCGCAAGAGCGTGTGGATCGTCGGCGGCGATGGGTGGGCCTACGACATCGGGTTCGGGGGGCTCGATCACGTCCTCGCCACCGGGCGGGACGTGAACATCCTCGTCCTCGACACGCAGGTGTACTCGAACACGGGTGGTCAGGCTTCGAAGGCCACCCCTCGCGGCGCCGTGGCGAAGTTCGCGGCGGCGGGCAAGGCCGTGGGGCGCAAGGATCTCGGCCTCTTCGCCTCGGACTACGGTGGCGTGTACGTCGCGCAGGTCGCCATGGGTGGGGACAACGCGCAGACCGTGAAGGCGTTCGCCGAGGCGGAGTCCTGGCGCGGCCCGTCGCTCATCATCGCCTACAGCACGTGCATCTCCCACGGGATCGACATGTCGACCTCGATGAGCCATCAGAAGGAGGCGGTGCAGTCCGGGTTCTGGCCGCTCTACCGCTACGACCCGCGCAAGGCGACCGAGGGCGAGCGCCCGTGGCAACTCGACAGCCACAAGGCGACCCTGCCCCTGAAGGAGTTCCAGGCCAAGGAGGCGCGGTTCGCGATGCTCGCCCGCTCGCGGCCGGAGGAGTACGAGAAGCTCGCCGAGCTCGCGCGCTCCGATGCCGAGGAACGCTGGCGGTTCTACGAGCAGCTGGCCGGGATCGAGCGAGAGGCGCCCCGCGAGCTGGAGCTCGACGGCCAAGGTGAGGAAGCCGCGACACCGGAGGAGGTGGGATCGTGACCGCCGATCTGCGCACGCGCTACCTGGGACTCGAGCTCGCGAACCCGGTCGTGCCCTCGGCCTCGACCCTGTCCTCGCGCATCGACAACCTGAAGCGGCTCCAAGACGCGGGGGCCTCGGCGATCGTGTTCCAGTCCCTGTTCGAAGAGCAGATCGAGCACGACGAGCTCGAGATCAACCGCGCCCTCGACTACGGGACGGAGAGCTTCGCCGAGGCCCTCACCTACCTCCCCGAGATGGAGGAGTACAACACGGGGCCGGACGAGTACCTGCGGCACCTCGAGGCCTCGAAGGAAGAGCTCGAGATCCCGGTGATCGGAAGCCTGAACGGCGCCTCCGAGGGCGGCTGGGTGCGCTACGCGAAGCTCATCCAAGACGCCGGGGCGGACGCGCTCGAGCTGAACATCTATTACATCGCGGCGGACCCCGAGGAGACCGGCGAGCAGGTCGAGCGCAGGTACCTCGACCTCGTCGCCGCCGTGCGGTCCTCGGTCGAGATCCCGCTCGCGGTGAAGATCGGCCCGTTCTTCAGCTCCGTCGTGTACATGGCCCGCCAACTGGTCCAGGTCGGCGCCGACGGCCTCGTGCTGTTCAACCGGTTCATGCAACCGGACATCGACCTCGAGACGCTCACGGTGGACCCGACCCTGCACCTGTCCACGTCCGAGGAGGTCCGTCTCCCGCTGCGCTGGATCGGGATCCTGCGGGGTCGGCTCCAGGCGTCGCTCGCGGCGACCACGGGTGTGCATACCGCCGAGGACGCGGTGAAGCTGATCCTCGCGGGCGCGGACGTGACGATGCTCGCGAGCGCGTTGTTCCGCCACGGCCCCGAGTACGTCACCGATATGGTCGAGGGCATCCGCACGTGGCTCGACGAGCACGAGTACCACTCGGTCGAGCAGGCGAAGGGCAGCGTCGCGCAGGTGAACGCCGCCGACCCGGCCGCCTTCGCGCGCTCGAACTACATGGAGATGCTCGTGAACTTCACCAGCCCGTACGACTGGCGGGAGATCCCGGGCAGCGTCCAGACGTAACCGGTCTCAGCCCGCGAGCATCTGGCGGAGCACCATCCGCAGGATGCCGCCGTGCCGGAAGGCCTCGACCTCGGCCGGCTCGTCGATCCTCACGGTCACGGGGAACGAGATCTCGCTCCCATCGTCGCGGCGCGCGGTGACGGTGGCGTCCTGCTTCGGCGTGACGCCGCCCGCGAGTCCGGTGACGTCGAAGGTCTCGGCACCGGTGAGCCGGAGCGTCTCGGCCGAGTCGCCGGGCGCGAACTGGAGCGGCAGGACCCCCATACCGACGAGGTTCGAGCGGTGGATCCGCTCGAAGCCCTCGGCGATCGCGGCGCGCACGCCGAGGAGAACCGGTCCCTTGGCCGCCCAGTCGCGGCTCGACCCGCTCCCGTACTCCTTGCCTGCGATCACGACGAGCGGGACGCCCTCGGCCCGGTAGCGGAGCGAGGCCTCGAAGATCGTCGTGACCTCCCCGTCGGGCAGGTGCGAGGTCCACGGGCCTTCCCTCCCCGGAGCGAGCCGGTTCTGCAGGCGGACGTTGCCGAACGTTCCCCGCATCATCACCTCGTGGTTCCCGCGCCGTGCTCCGTACGAGTTGAAGTCCCGAGGCTCGACACCGTGCTCGACGAGGTAGCGCCCGGCCGGTGAGTCCACGCGGATCGAGCCCGCGGGCGAGATGTGGTCCGTCGTGATCGAGTCCCCCACCCACACGAGGCATCGAGCGCCGAGCACGTCGACCGGGTCCTCCGGCTCGGCGCCGAGGTCCCCGAAGAACGGCGGCTCCTGCACGTACGTCGAGTCGGGATCCCAGGCGTAGATCGGGCCGCCGGGCGTCGGCAGGCCGCGCCAGCGGTCGTCGCCCTCGAAGATCCGTCCGTACTCGAGGCGGAACTGCTCGGGCGAGACCGACGCGGCCGCGACCGCACCGATCTCCTCGGGGCTCGGCCAGAGGTCGCGGAGGTAGACGGGGTGCCCATCGGCATCCGTCCCGAGCGCATCGTTCATCAGGTCGACGTGGACCGTGCCGGCGAGCGCGAACGCGACCACGAGCGGCGGCGAGGCGAGGTAGCTCGCGCGCACGAGCGGGTGGATGCGGCCCTCGAAGTTACGGTTGCCCGACAGCACCGCGACGACCGCGAGGTCTCGGTCCTGCACGGCCTGCGCGACCTCGGGCACGAGCGGACCCGAGTTGCCGATGCACGTCGTGCACCCGTACCCGACGAGCCCGAACCCGAGCTTGTCTAGGTACGGCGTGAGGCCGGCGGCGTCCAGGTAGTCGGTGACGACGCGCGATCCCGGCGCGAGCGAGGTCTTCACCCACGGCTTGACCTCGAGCCCAGCCTCGACCGCCTTCTTCGCGAGGAGGCCCGCCGCCAGCATCACCGAGGGGTTCGAGGTGTTCGTGCAGCTCGTGATCGCCGCGATCACGACGGTGCCGTTCCCGATGTCACCCTCGTCGCGGCCGGAGCGCTCCTTCTGGATCCGCTCCCGATGCACGTCCTCGAACGACCCCCACACCTTGCCGACGGGCACGCGGTCCTGCGGCCGGCGCGGTCCCGCCACGCTCGGCACGACGGCGGACAGGTCCAGATCCAGGACCTCGGCAAATACCGGATCGGGGTCGTCGTCGCGGCGGAACAAGCCCTGCTCCTTCGTGTAGCGCTCGACGAGGTCGAGCCGGTCCTCGCGCCCGGTGAGCCGCAGGTAGCGGAGCGTCTCGTCGTCGACCGGCCAGAACGAGGCCGTCGCCCCGTACTCGGGACACATGTTGCTGAGGGTCGCTCGATCCGCGAGCTCGAGCGTCGAGCACCCGGGTCCGAAGAACTCGACGAACGCGCCGACGACACCGTGCGCCCGGAGCATCTGCGTGAGCGTGAGGACGAGATCGGTCGCGGTCGTCCCGGCCGGCAGCGCCCCCCGGACGCGGATGCCGATGACGACGGGCTGAGGCAGGAACATCGGCTGGCCGAGCATCGCGGCCTCGGCCTCGATGCCGCCGACCCCCCACCCGAGGACGCCGAGCCCGTTGATCATCGTCGTGTGCGAGTCGGTGCCGACGAGCGTGTCGGGGAACGCGACGCCGTCGCGCTCGGCCACGACCTTCCCGAGATGCTCGAGGTTCACCTGATGGCAGATCCCGGCGCCGGGCGGCACGACCCGAACCCCGTCGAAGGCCTGCTGGGCCCACCGTAGGAGCGCGTAGCGCTCGCCGTTCCGCTCGTACTCGAAGTCGATGTTCCGCTCGTACGCATCGGCGCTCCGGAACAGGTCGACCTGGACGGAGTGGTCGATCACGAGATCGACGTCGACGCGCGGGTTCACCTTCGACGGGTCGCCGCCGGCCCTGGCCATCGCGCTCCGCATCGCGGCGAGGTCGACGACGGCCGGCACCCCCGTGAAGTCCTGCATCAGCACGCGGGCCGGCATGAATGCCACGTTCGCGCCGCTCGCTGGCGCGGGCCACGCGGCGAGCGCTCGGATGTCGTCGTCCGCGACGTCGCGCGAGCCGGCGCGCCTCAACAGGTTCTCGAGCAGGATCTTCACGGTGTGCGGCAGTCGGGAAGGGTCGGCCCCGCCGAGCCCCGGCAGCCGGTCGAGACGGAGCAGTTCGACCTCGCCGCCCGCCGTGTCGAGTCGGTCCCTCGCGCCGACGAACTCGCTGGTCATCGATGCGGCCCCTTCCTCATGCCGGAGATCCCGCCGTTCCCATCGTCTCAGACCGTGGGGTCTCGGCCTTCGCGACCTCGGACCGGTGCTCCTCGATCGCCCTGCGATGCTCCATCCGTGTCTGGCGGCGGATCGTGGCCTCGCGCTGACGCCGCTGCTGCACCACCGTCTCGGCCACCACGGGCGCGATCGGCCGGGGTCGCCCCTCCTCGTCGAGCGCCACGAACACGAGGTACGCGCTCGAGGCGTGCATCCGCTCGCCGGTGAGGATGCGCTCGGCCTCGACCCGGACACCGACCTCGAGCGACGTCGTGTACGCGGCGTTCACCGACGCCTTCACCGTGATCGTGTCGCCTACGTGCACCGGCGCGAGGAACGACATCGAGTCCATCGAGACCGTGACGGCGAGCCCGCTGCAATGCTTGATCGCCGCCAGCCCCGCCGCCGTGTCGACGAGCTTCATCACGACGCCCCCGTGGACGATCCCGGCGATGTTCGCGTCCGTGATCTCCATCAACTGTGCGAGCATCACTTGGGAGTCGGAAACCCTCTTCGGCGTGAGGTTCCACTCGGCCATGGCCGCACCGTACCAGGGGCGAGGCGTGACCCGTAGCATGACCGCGTGCGCCGAGTCGCCGCCGCCCTGTGTCTGGTCCTCGCCCTCGCCGCGTGCGACGGCAGGGCGACGAAGGTCTCCCCCACGCCCTCGGCGAGCCCGTCGCCGAGCGTGACCGCCTCCCCCTCCACCACCTCGCCGAGCGTCACCCCGAGCCTCACGGCCAGCCCCACCCCGAGCCCGACCCCTTCGCTCGAGCTCCAGCTGCCCGCCGACGCGCCGAGCGAGGTCTCGGATCCCGCCGCCCTCGCCGCGGTCGCCGCGGGCGACCTCACGGCCCTCGTGCCACCCGAGGGGACGGTGGTCCACACGGCGACCCTCGGCGCTGAGGGCGACCGCATCGTCCTCACCTGGCGTCGAGGCGAAGATCCGTTCGCGGCAGAGCAGGGGTTCGTCGAGTGGCGGCTACTCGACGGCGGTTCGACATGGCGCGCGGTCTCCGCGTTCACGGACGATCCGCGGAAGGGCGTGCTCGGGATCGATCTCGAGACGGGAGACCTCACCGGCGATGGGGTCCCAGACGCGCTCACGCTCGAACAGCAGGGCGGCAGCGGCGCCTGTGGAACCTGGCGGGTGATCGTCTCCACGCCCAAGGCGGCGAGCCAGGGGTTCCGCCACGCCGCCTGCGACACCGAGATCCGGATCGACGGGAGCACGCTCGCGCTCCGCGAGGCGGTGTTCGGGCCCGACGACCCGCACTGCTGTCCGAGCGCGATGCGCTACGCCACGCTGGAGTGGGACGGCCAGACCTTCGTCGAGACCTCGAGCCACGTGGTCGACCTGACCGCCTGAGGCTCCGCCGAGCGTCTCCGGGCCTTCGGACCCCCCGGCGGGCCAACCTCCAGATCCTGGATCATTTGCCCTCCCCCGGGACTTACGGTTCGGCATCCGGCGGCCGATAACCGGTGCAGGAGGCTGGATGGCAGTGCGGGATCGGCTCCAAGGATTCGGCTCGACCGCGCGCCGCCGCGCCCTGTGGGGCACGATGGCTGTGGTCCTGCTCGTCGTGTCCTTCCTCACGTTCAGCCAGTCGAAGCGCCTGCGGGCCGGGATGATCCAGGATGCGACGACCTCGGCGGAGACGCTCGTCGATCGTGAGCTCACGCCGGTGCTGCTCGAGCTCAACCAGATCGTCCCGGTCTCCTCGGGTGAGCACTACGACGACCTCGTCAAGGTCGTCGACCGCTCGGTGCTCGCGGACGGCACCGTGACGGCGATCACCGTGTGGGCCGCGGACGGCACCGTCATCTTCGCGGACGACGCGAGCCTCATCGGCGACGAGGTGCGCTCGATGCGCACGACCGCGCTCGCGGCGCTCGGCTCCGAGCCGCGGAGCGACGTGGCTCGCGGCATCCTCCGATCGTGGGTGCCGGTCCAGCTGATGGCCGGCGCCGGCGTCGTCGTCGAGCTCGACCGCAGCGCCGACCCGATCGCGTCGGCGACCGATCCCTGGCGACTCGTGGCCCTGCTCCTCGCGGCCGGCGTCGTCCTCGCGATCCTCCTGCTCGCGAGGACGTTCGTGCGATCGGACCGACGGATGGAGGGCTTCGACGAGGACGTCCTGCGCGCGGCGGTCGCCGGCCACCGTCGAGCCGAGAGCGCCCGACAGGAGGCCGAGAACCGGCGCGACATCGTCGCCGCCGAGCTCGACCGAACGCGCCAGGCCCTCAAGGAAACGGAGCAACGGGCTCGGGACGCGGAGCGCTCGGCCGACGAGGCGCCCCGGCTCCGCGAGCACCTCGCGATCGCGGCAGACGACCTGCGCCGCGCCGAGCAGGAGCGCGACGCGTTGCGCGACCGCCTCGTCGAGACCGGGCGCGCGGTGGAGGCCGAGGCCGCCCGGGGCCGCGAGGAGGTCGCGGGCGCCCTCGCCGAGATCGAGCGGCTCGAGGACATGAAGGCCAGCCTGCAGGACCGGGCGGCCCGGGCGGAGGAGACCGCGGTCGAGCTCACGGCGCGACTCGCCGAGCTGAGCGCCCGCCCCGACGTCGAGGCCGAGCTCTCGTCGGCGACCCGGGTGCTCGAGGTGGCGCAGAACGATCTCGACGCCACGCGCTCACGCTTGGAGGAGGCGGAGCACCGCAACGCAGAGCTCGAGGACACCCTCGCCGAGATGCACACCCACGTCTTGGACCTGGAGCGCCGGCCCGACCTCTCGGCCAAGCTCGACGCCGCGACCGGCGCACTCGACATCGCGCGCGAGCAGATCCGAGCGCTCACGGCACGTGCGGATGAGTCCGACGCCGAGGCGTCGAAGCTCCGCGACGAACTGGAGCGACGACAGGGCCGCCGCGCGAAGATGCTCGAGGACGCGAAGACCGGGCTCGGCGAGCTCCGGGGCGAGCTCGACCTCGTGAGCGCGGAGCTCCGGACCGTCACGGCCGAGAACACCGCACTGCGCAACGAGGTGGACTCCCTGCGCCGGGCATCGGACGCGGCCGGGCAGATGATCGCGGGCGCCAACACCGAGCTCGTGCAGACGGCGGATCTCGTCAAGTCGCTACGGGCCCGCGTGGAGGAGGCCGAGGGTGCGCTCGAGCACGAGCGGGAGACCCGAGCGGCGATGCTCGAGGCCGAGACCGCGAAGGCGGTGGCGCCCATCCAGGCCGAGCGCGACGTCGCCCTCGCGACCCTCGAGTCCGAGCGGGAGACCGCCGTCGAGATCGTCGAGTCCGAGCGCGCGCGCGTCCGCGCTGTCGAGCGCGAGCTCGAGACCGTCCGGCTCGCCCTGGACGCCGCGATCGGCGAACGGGACACGGCCAACCGCCAGCGGGACGCTTCGGCCGCCGAGATCGACGTCACCGCGCAGGAGCGCGAGACCCTCGCCGCCGAGCGCGACGCCCTCGCCCGGGAGCGCGACGCCTTGGCCGAGGCTCGGGCCGAGCTCACGGCCGAAAGAGACGAGGCGCACCGGCAGCTCGATCGGGCGCGCGCAGAGATCGAGGCGGGTCGCACGGACCTCGATGCCCTGCGGACGGAGCGAGAGAACGTCGGGAGCGAGCTCGAGACGCTGCGTGCGAGCACGACCACCGAGCTCGAGGGCCTCCGCGCCGAGCTTCGGGCCGAGCGGGAGCACGCGCAGGGACTCGTGCGCTCGCTCGAGGGGACGAGGTCGGAGCGAGACGGGAAGGCGACCGAGCTCGAGACGCTGCAGGCCGAGATGCGCGCCGAGCGGGAGCGCGCCGACGCGCTGACCGCCGAGCTCGAGGGCACGCGCGCGGAGCTCGAGGGCACGCGCTCGGAGCGGGATGGGACCGGCGCCGAGCTCGCCACCGCCCGCGCCGAGATGCGCACGCAGACCAAGCGGGCCGACGATCTGGATGCGGAGCTCAAGACGATGCGCTCCGGGCTCGAGACCGAGCTCGAGGCGGCGCGCTCGGAGCTGAAGGCCGCGCGCTCGGAGCTGGAAGGGATCCGGTCGGAGCGCGACCGGACCGTCGCAGAGCTCGAGCAGGCCCGAACCGCGATGGGGTCGAAGGTCGAGACCGTGCGCGCCGAGAAGCGGGCCGAAGCCAAGCGTGCCGAGGAGCTGGCCCTCCAACTGAAGACGACGCGCGCGGAGCTCGAGACCGCGCGGATGGCCGCGCGGGCGGAGCTCGAGTCCGTCCGCACCGAGATCGAAGCAGAGCGGGCCCGTGCCGAGGCCCTCGACGCCGAGCACCGGAACGCTCGCACCGAGATCGAGGTTGCGAGGGCCGAGCGGGAGAGCGCCGGTGCCGAGCTCGCCGCGGTGCGCGCCGAGCTGGCGGCGACCAACTCCAAGCACACCGAGACCGGCACGCGGCTGGAGACGGTGCTCGCCGAGGTCCAGACCGAGCGCGACCGGGCGACCGCCCTCGCCGCGGAGATCGAGCGTGCCCACGCCGAGCATGGCAAGGCCACGGAGCAACTCGAGCTGGCCCGTGCGGAGGCGCGTTCCGCGCAGGAGCGCACCGAGGTGCTCACCGCCGAGCTCGACGCCGCGCGCGCGGAGCTGGAGGCGCGAGCGACGGAACTCGAGCAGGCGCGGACGGCGATGGGGGCCGACCTCGAGACGGCACGTGCCGAGATGCGGGCCGAGTCCCGGCGCGCCGACACGCTCGGCGCGAAGCTGCAGGAGGCTCGCGCGGAGCTGCAAGCCGGC
>JBLNAW010000198.1:0-4013 GCA_050259555.1 Solirubrobacterales bacterium | reverse complement strand
GCACACCGATCGGGTGTTTCCTGCGGTTGAAGAAGGCCCGCGTGGAGCCGTCCGAGAGCTCCATCCGGCCGTGCCGCAGGTACGTCCTCAGGGCGTCGCACGCGGGATCCGAGAGCGGGACTTCGCGCTCCTTCGAGCCCTTGCCCATCACGGTGACCCGACCACGCAGGAGGTCGAGCCGGTCGACGGTCAGCCCGGCCACCTCGGCGACGCGGAGCCCGGAACCGTACATCAGCTCGAGGACCGCTCGGTCGCGCTCGGTGATCGCGCGCTCGCGCGGGGTCGCCTCCCGTGCGGCGACCGGCGACTCGACGAGCTCGGCGGCCTCCTTGGGGCGAAGGACGCCCGGCAGGCGGTTAGCGACCTTCGGCCGGCCGAGCAGCGCCGAGGGGTCGTGGTCGAGGCGCCCTCGGGCGGTCGCCCAGCGGTAGAACGTGTGGATCGCGCCGACGCGCCGAGCGATCGACGAGCGCGCGTACCCGAGCGTGGCCTGCTGCGCGAGGAACCGCCGGAGCTCGGGGTACGTGACCGAGCCGAGCGTCCGGTGCTGGCGCGCGAGGAAGACGGCGAGCTGGCCGAGGTCCCGGCGGTACGCCGCCACGGTGTGCTCGGAGAGCCTGCGCTCGAGCGCGAGGTGCTCGGCGAACGCCGCGATGAGCGCGTCGTCGTCGGGATGGGGAAGTTCCTCGGTGGCCGGCATCGTCCTCGGGTGTCGTGGGCCGGCCCTCTTGTATCAACGGGACGAGGGTGGTGCAAGCGTCCACGCCTCGGCCGGTACCATGCGCCGATGGAGCTCGACCTCGTGGTTACACCCGGTCTCGGCGACAACAGCTACCTGCTCACTTCCGGCAGAGAGGCCGTGGTCGTGGACCCCCAGCGTGACGTGGACCGGCTCCTGTCGGCGGCGAACGCCCGGGACGCGCGGATCCGCGCGGTGCTCGAGACGCACGTCCACAACGACTACGTGTCCGGGGCGGCCGAGGTGCGCTCGGCCACGGGCGCCGAGATCGTCGGTCCGGCGGGGGCGGGGTACCGGTTCGCGTTCCGAGCGCTCGAGGAGGGCGACGAGATCCTGGTCGGCGATCTGCGCGTGGTGGCGCTCGCGACGCCCGGCCACACGACCGAGCACACGTCGTACGCCGCGTACCCGCCCGGCGCGCAGGCGCCCGTCGCCGTGTTCTCCGGCGGGAGCCTGATCGTCGGCAGCGCGGGGCGGACGGACCTGCTCGGAGCCGATCGGGCCGAGGAGCTCGCGCGGGCGCAGCACGGGTCGGTCCGCCGATTCCTCGAGCTGCCCGATGAGACCCTGCTCCTGCCGACCCACGGCGCCGGCTCGTTCTGCGCGAGCGGCCCGCCGAGCGAGGACCGCACCTCGACGGTCGGCCGGGAGCGCGCCTCGAACCCTGCGCTCAGAGCACCGGACGAGGCGACGTTCGTACGCGAACAGCTGGCCGACCTCCCCGCGTTCCCGGCCTACTACGCGCACATGGCTCCGATCAACCGCGCGGGCCCGCCGGTGCTCGGAGGCGTACCGGAGCTCAGGCCCCTCTCCCCCGCCGAGCTGAGGTCCATGCTCGCCGGCGGCACCCGACTCGTGGACGCTCGCGAGGGAGCCGCCTTCGCGCAGGCCCACGTGACGGGATCGCTGAACATTCCGCTCGAGGACTCGTTCTGCAGCTACGTCGGATGTCTCGTGCCGTTCGGCACGCCGATCGTCGTCATCGCGCCGGACGCCCCGGCGAGGAGCGAGATCGCGACCCAGCTCTTCCGGATCGGCTTCGACGTCCACGGGTACCTCGACGGCGGGATCGACGCATGGGCGACGACCGGGGGGTCGGTGTCGTCCTATCCGGTCGCGACCCTCGACGATCTGGTCGCGGCCGTCCCGGATCGCATCCTCGACGTGCGCCAGCGCACCGAATGGGAGGCCGGGCATCTCCCGGGGAGCCGTCACCGCTTCATCGGCGACCTGCCCGAGCACCTCCCCGAGCTCCTGCGCGCCGGCGAGACGCTCGTGACGTGCGCGAGCGGCTACCGAGCGTCGATGGCCGCGAGCCTGCTGGATGCCGCGGGCGGAGCGGTCCGCGTGGTCGCGGACGGCGGCGTCCAGGACGCCTTGGCGCGCGAACCCTGAATCAGCGGGGGCGGGTCGCCGCGAGCGTCGCCTCGAACCGCCCGCCCACGTTGCGAACGAGACCCCGCACCTCGAGGTTCATGAGGAGCGTCAACGCGTCGGCCAGGCTCACGTTGAGAGCTCGCGCGACCCGCTCGGGAAGGGTGGGGCCGGTGAGGGCCTCGAGCGCCGCGAGCTCGGCCAGCGTGAGATCGGGAGGCGGCCCGCTCGAGGCGGGATCGAGCCCGAGATCCTCGAGCAGGTCCTGCGCCCCGCGGATCATCGTGGCGCCGTCGCGGATCAGCTTGAGGGGCGCCTCGGACAGCGGGTTGTTCAGCGCGGCCGGCACCGCGAACACGTCGCGGCCGAACTCGAGCGCGTGGGAGCCGGTGATCAGCGAGCCGCTGTCCTCCTCACCCTCGACGACGACGGCCGCGCGACAGAGCCCGGCGACGATCCGGTTCCGCGCGGGGAACCGGAACGCCTTCGGCGGGACGCCCGGTGGGTACTCGCTCACGAGCGCGCCGCTGCTGCGGATCCGGTGTAGGAGCGCTCGGCTCGCCCGCGGGTAGGTGGCGTCGATCCCGCTGCCGAGCACCGCGACCGTGCGCCCTCGCTCGAGCGCACCTTCGTGCGAGGCCGAGTCCACACCTCGGGCCGCTCCGCTCACGACCGTGACGCCGGCGGCCGCCAGCCCTCGTCCGATCGCCCGGGCGAGGTCGCGACCGAGGTCGGTGCACCGCCGCGAGCCCACGACGGCCACCGCGCGGTGGGCCTCGGGGAGCGCGCCGCCGACGGCGTACAGCAGGAAGGGCGGATCGTGGATCGTGCGGAGCTGGGGGGGATACTCGGGATCGTCCCAGACGATCGTTCGCGCGCCGGAGGCTTGCACCCGGCGTGCGATGTCGCCGGCGTCGAGCAGGTGCACGAACCGTCGATCCTCGTCGCTCCCGAGCTCACCCCGCGCGACGAGCGCGACGCAGGCGCTCGCGGTTCCGGCCCGGGCGGCGACCGGTAGGAGCGTCCGGGGTCGCAGGCCGGCGAGCGCAGAGAGGACGAGCGCGGCCCTGCGCTCGGCGGCGCCGGCGGTGAACCCTTCGGGCCACGTGGGCCACGGATCCGGCGATCGGTCAGCCAACACGCGCGAGATCCTCGGCCACGAGGTTCATGCGGTATGCGAGCGCCTCGGAGACGTGGTCGCGCGCCACCTCCTCGGCGCCGTCGAGGTCGGCGATGGTCCGCGCCACCTTCAGCGCGCGATCGAACCCCCGCCCGGTGAGGGCCATGCCGTCCACGGCCTGCGCGAGCTGGTCCCACGCCGGCCGGCTCACGCGCGCGATCCGGCGCGCGAGCGGACCGGGGAGTTGTGCGTTGCTCGGATACCCGATCGCGGCGTACCGGCGTCGCTGCACGGACCTCGCCCGCTCGACCCGCTCGCGGATCGCCGACGACGGCTCGCTCGGATCCTCGTCGAGGAGCTCCTGCTTCGTCAGGCGCGGCACCGCGAGCTGGATGTCGATGCGGTCCAGCAGCGGGCCCGAGAGCTTCTGCCGGTACGTCTGGAGCCGCTGCTCGGGGCAGTCGCATCGGCGGCGCGGATCGCCGAAGAAGCCACAGGGGCACGGGTTGGCGGCCGCGACGAGCGTGAACCGCGCGGGGAACTCGACCGAGCCCGCCATCCGCGAGACGACGACGCGCCCGTCCTCGAGCGGCTGGCGCAGCCCCTCGACCGCGTCGCGGCGGAACTCCATGAGCTCGTCGAGGAACAGCACGCCGTGATGCGCGAGGCTCACCTCGCCCGGCCGCAGGAACGCCGAGCCGCCGCCGAGGAGGGCCGGGAGCGAGACCGAGTGGTGCGGCGAGCGGAACGGGCGCTCGCGCAGGAGCCCGCCGCCGTCGA
>JBLNAW010000197.1:0-26738 GCA_050259555.1 Solirubrobacterales bacterium | reverse complement strand
TCTTCGTCGTCTTGATCCAGCCGAGCGCGGCTGCGATCGGCCCCGCGGCGGGCCCGTTCGTGATGGAGCTGCTCGCCAAGCGCAAGCTCGTGTCGTGGCTCCTCTCGCTCGCGGGCACGACGATCGCGGCGGGGCTGTTCCTCTACTGGAAGGACTGGCACGACCGCGCGAGCTTCGGGGACTTCGTCTCGTCGGGGTTGGGGCTCGCGCTGACGATCGGTGCGCTGGCGGCGATCGGCGCGTTCCTGGTCGGGCTGCTCGGCACGAAGCCGAACGCGGCACGGCTGATCGAGCTCGCCACCCGGGCGGCGGCTTCGGAGGGCGGACCGCCGCCCGAGGTCGCGCAGGAGATCCCGCAGGTACAGGCACGGCTGAAGACGCTGGCCCGGGCCTCCTTCGCGCTCATCGTCGTCGCCGTGCTCGCGATGTCGACCGCCCGCTACTGGTAGACCCGTCGCAGGACGCTCACACGTCGGCCGAGCCCAGTGGCTCCATGCCGCGCATCAGCGCCTCCATCCCGAAGCCGAAGAGGCGGTCGAAGTCGAACTCGACCGTGGAGGCCGCCTCGACGATGTTCGGGAAGTCCTCGGCTGGCAGCTGTCCGAGCAGGTTCGCTCGGTCCTCGTACCGCCACGCCGGCTCTATGCCGACCTCGGCGAGCACGAGGCCGATCACGAGGCTCGACATCGCGCTCACCCCGTACATCGCATCCGCGGCCGAGAAGCCCGCCTCGCGCAGGATGCCCATCGCGAACTCGGCGGGCGCCATCGCGGCGGGTGAGACCCCCGGACGTGTCGCAAGCACGGAGAGCGCGTTCGGGTGGCGGCGGAGGGTGTCGCGGAACACGCTCGCCGCGAAGCCGAACTCCTTCCGCCAGCCGCCGGGCGGCATCTCGGCGTCGAGCGGGATCTCCCGGAAGACCGCCTCGACGATCAGATCCAGCAGCGCGTTCTTGCGCGGCACCCAGTGGTAGACCGCCATCGGGTCGACCCCGAGCTCGCGGCCGAGCGCCCGCATCGTGAGGCCCTTCAGCCCGTCACGGTCGACGATCCGCAGGGCGGCGGCGACCACCCGCTCGCGGCTGAGTCGCCTGCGGGTGGTCGTCTCCTCGCTCGCGCGCGGGCTCATCAGCCCTCCCAGACCTTCTCGTCGGTGAAGCGGAACCGCCAGAGCGCGACGATCGCCACGCCGAGCGTCATCGCGAGCACGACCCCCGCCGGCCGAAGCGTAGCGCCGAGCGAGGCGCCGTCGAGCACCACGCCGCGGAACCCGTCGATCATCCAGTAGGCGGGAGAGGCCGGGGCGACGGTCTGCGCCCACCCCGGGAGCGCCTCGATCGGGGCGAACGCGCCGCCGATGCCGGCGAACACCATCGCGCCGAGGTTCACGATCGCCATGACCTGGTTGGCCGTCCGGAGCACGGCGACGAGCAGCATCGCGAGTGCCGTCATGAACGCGGTCGAGACCAGGGCCATCAGTGCGAGCCCCGCCCACGAGCCGGCCACGTGCATCCCGAAGACCAGCACGCCGGCCGCGAAGAGCACGCTCATCTGGAGGAGCACGAGCAGCGTCGAGGGCAGCAGCTTGCCGACCAGGACCTCGATCGGGCGAGCCGCGCTCGCCCGCAACCGGTCCCACGTGCCCCATCGGTGCTCGGCGAAGAAAGCGGTGGCGAGGAACGCGACCCCGAAGAACGCCCACATCACGATCTGGCCGGGGACGACGACCTCGGTACCGTTCGCCCCGGTGATCCCCGCCTGCTGCAGGACGGCCCGTCCGGTCCCCTTGAGGAACGCGATGAGCACGAGCGGCATGGCGGTCGTGATGACGATCGGGGCGGGATCGCGCAGCAACAGCGCGACGTTCTGGCGGAACAGCGTGGCGGTGCGACCGCCGGACTCACGCAGCGACATCGTCGTCCTCCTTCCCGTTCTCGGTGCCGGTCTCGGTCTGGTCCTCGGTGCCGGATCGCCCGGTGAGGGCGAGGTACGCGGCCTCGAGGCTCGGTTGCACGATCTCGACGGAACGCAGGCTCGCGGCACGCGGTCCGAGGTCCCGCATCACCTGGGCGGCCAGGAGCGCGGGCTCGGCCGTCGCGATGCGCAGACCGTCGCCGTCCGGCTCGAAGCCCGGGAGCACCTCGGCCGGCCCGTCGAACACGAGTCGGAGCTGTGCCCGCCCGTGTGCCGCAACGAGCTCGCCGACGCTGCCGCGCGCGACGATCGCCCCGTCCTCGAGCACCGCCACCGAGTCGCCGATCTCCTCGACCTCGGGCAGGTAATGGGTGGCGTAGACGACCGCGGCCCCCTCGGCCGCGAGGCCCTTCACGGCGTCGAGGATCTGGCGCCTCGTGCGCACGTCGGCCCCGACCGTCGGCTCGTCGAGGAACAGCAGCGCGGGACGGTGCAGGAGCGCCATCGCCGTGTGGAGCCGGCGCTTCTGGCCACCCGAGAGCTCGACGGCCCGGCGGGGCAGGAGCTCGAGAAGGTCGAGCGCGTCGGCGACCTCGCCGATCCGCTCGCGGAGCGCCCGGCCGCGGACGCCGGCGAGCTCGCCCATGTACCGGAGGTTCGCCTCGACCGACAGGATCGGCCAGATGCCGAGATCCTGCGGCGCGAGTCCGATCATCGGGCGCACCCGCTCGGAGTGGGCGAGCGCGTCGATGCCACCCACGGTGACCTCGCCGCCGTCGGCCTCGCGCAGGCCGGCGACGATCGAGACCATCGTGGTCTTCCCTGCGCCGTTCGGCCCGAGCAGCCCGACGACCTCTCCCGGCGCGACGCTCAGGTCGATCCCCCGCAGGACTTCACGGTCCCCATACCTCTTCCGCAGCCCCCTGATCTCGAGCATCTCGCTCCTCCCTTCCTCTACACCGTAGAACTCTACGACGTAGATATACCTCTACGCCGTAGAAGTGTCAACCCCGGGAGGATCGATCCTGCGCTGCGGGGCCCGCCTCGCTAGCATCCGGCACGAGCGCCCGCCCTCGAGGAGGCCACGGTGGACCCGAGCCACGAGATCTTGTTCGAGCCCGTTCGGATCGGGCCGAAGACCCTGAAGAACCGCTTCTACCAGGTGCCACACTGCTCGGGGTTCGGGTCCGAGAAGCCGTGGACGCAGGCCGCCCACCGGGGGATGAAGGCCGAGGGCGGTTGGGCGGCGGTCTGCACCGAGTACGCGCCCTTCGCACCGGACACGGACGAGGCGCCGCTCATCGCTGCCCGGTTCTGGGACGAGGACGACATGCGAGCGCTCCGTCTGATGACCGAGACCGCGCACGAGCACGGGGCGCTCGCCGGGCTCGAGCTGCATCACGCGGGGAACCACGCCGAGAACAACGTCACGCGGTACCCGACGCTCGCGCCGAGCCAGACGGCCTCGGACCTGCATGCCCACATCGTGGCCAAGGCGATGGAGATCTCGGACATCGAGCGCGTGCAGCGCGACTGGGTCGAGGCCGCCAAGCGGGCGCGCGACTGCGGGTTCGACATCGTGTACGCGTACGGCGCGCACTCGTACCTGTTGATGCAGTTCCTGTCCTCCTTCTACAACCACCGCACGGACGGGTACGGCGGCTCGCTCGCGAACCGCGCGCGGTTCTGGCTCGAGACGCTCGAGAAGGGCAAGGAGGCCGTGGGCGACGACTGCGCGATCGCGACGCGGATCGCGGTCGAGGGCCTCGGTCCGAGCGGCGTCCACGTCGAGGAGGCGCTCGGGTTCGTCGCGCTCGCGGACCCGTACGTCGACCTGTGGGACGTGAACGTCGGCTCGATCAGCCTGTGGAGCCACGACTCGGGAACGAGCCGGTACTTCGAGGAGGGCTACCAGCTCGAGTGGACCGGTCGCGTGCGCGAGGCGACGGGCAAGCCGATCGTCGGCGTCGCCCGCCTCACGAACCCCGATCTCATGGCGAAGATCGTGCGCTCGGGCGCCTGGGATCTCGTCGGCGCCGCCCGGCCCTCGATCGCGGACCCGTTCCTGCCGCAGAAGGTCGCCGAGGGCCGCACCGACGAGATCCGCGAGTGCACGGGTTCGAACGTCTGCATCATGAAGGTCGACGGGTTCGGGCACCTCGGCTGCATCCAGAACCCGACCGCCGGCGAGGAGCATCGCCGCGGCTGGCATCCCGAGCGCGTCGAGCCGACCGCGAACCCCGGGACGCCGGTGCTGGTCGTCGGGGCGGGGCCGGCGGGGCTCGAGGCCGCGGTCACGCTCGGGCGGCGCGGGTTCGAGATGGTGCACCTCGTCGAGGCCGCTTCCGAGCTCGGCGGCAAGCTGCGGTGGATCCGGCGGCTCCCGACGATCGGCGACTGGGGCCGGATCGTCGACCACCGCAAGGTCCTGCTCGACAAGCTACCGAACGTCACCGTCGTGACGGGCAAGCGGCTCTCGGCGCGCGACGTGCTCGAGTACGGCGCCGAGATCGTCGTGCTCGCGACCGGCTCGCACTGGTCGGGGGATGGCCTGCAGGCGAACACGCACGAGCCGATCGCCGGCGCCGACCCCGCGCTCGCCCACGTCCTCACGCCCGAGCAGGTGGCCGACGCAGGCGAGCGGCCGCCCGGGCGGCGGGTGGTCGTGTACGACGCCGAGGGCTACTTCACCGGCGCCGGCATCGCCGAGCTTCTCGCGCGCGAGGGCCTCGAGGTCGAGCTCGTCACGAGCCTCGAGGTCGTCTCGCCGATCTCCGATCTGACGGTCGAAGGGCCGCTCCTGCGACAGGCGCTTCACGATGCGGGCGTGCGGATGCACCGCGGCATCACGATCGCCGCGGTCGAACCCGGCCGCGTGCTCGGGGAAGATGCGTTCGGCGAGGCGTGGTCGCTCGAGACCGACGGCGTCGTCCTGGTCACGCAGCAGGTGAGCGACGACGGACCCTACCGCGAGCTCTCGGCGGACCCCTCGGCGCTCGCGGCGGCGGGTGTGGCGCGCGTGATCCGGATCGGCGACTGCGTGGCGCCGCGGATGATCTCGGAGGCCGTGTTCGAGGGACACCGCCTCGCCCGCGAGATCGACCTGCCGGACCCGATGGCGGTCCGTCTGTTCGACCGCGAGCGTCGCGTCCCGGGGGTCGAGCCGGCCGTACGGTAACGCGGGTTCAGCCCTTCGACATCGTGCCGTCGAGCTCGGTCGTGGTCGGCCCTGCCGTCATCCAGCGGTCGACGCGGGACGCGCGCGCGGCATCGGCCGAGGACGACGACGAGCCCCGGCGTCCTCACCTCTCGCATGGTCGTCATCGCCGCCACCTCCCGAAGCTCCGAACCCTGGCCCCGCCGAACGATCCGGGGAGGCGGGTGTGGTTTGCGGGGCACCGCGACCTCGGGACAGACTGCTCGGGACCAGGCAGGAGGAGGGACCATGCGCGGGAAACGTGCGGGGATCGTGGCAGGGGCCGCCGTGGCAGCGGTGGCGATCGCGGTATCGCTGGTGTCGGTCTCGGCGGCCGGGCCCCGGGTGACCAGGCTGACCGTCATCGAGCACGCGTCGACGGACACGGTTGTCGATCTCACGACGAACGGGGACTCGACGGGCGACCTGCTGACGTTCCACAACGACGTCTACGACGCGGCCAACGCGACGGTCGTCGGCTCGGACCAGGGCGAGTGCGTCCGCATCGAGGTCGGCGTGAGCTGGGAGTGCAGCTGGGTGACCACGTTCTCGACCGGATCGATCACGGTCGAGGGGCCGTTCCTGGACGCTGGCCCGTCGGTGCTGGCGGTGACCGGCGGCACGGGCGCCTACCGGGAGGCGAGGGGCAGCATGCGGCTCGTCGCCCACAACGAGAGCGGGACCGAGTTCGAGTTCGTCTTCCGCCTGCTCCTCGACTGAGGTCGCCGGAGGCGGAGGACACCTCGCGTTCCCGGCGGGTGTACGGTCGGTGGATGCGGGGGCGCCGGCTGCTCGGCAGCCTCGTCGGGGCTGTCTTGCTCGTGGCCGTAGGCACGCCGGCACTCGGCGGTCCGCCGCCGGCCACCGATCTCGCGATCGGTGCGAACCGGTGGGAGATGCTCGGCGAGGGCATCGCGAACGCGACCGGCCTGCACCAGACCGTCCGGCGCACATCGAAACCGGGCAGGTCGGTCGACGTCGCGGTCAAGGTCATCAACCGCCTCGACGTCGCTCGCAGCTTCACGCTCTCCGGTACGGCCGGCGACGAGCGGTTCTCGGTCGCGTACCTCGACGCCGAGTGGAACGACGTGACGGCCGACGTCGTCGCCGGGACGTACGAGCTGTCGGTGGACGCGATGGCGCGTGGGTACCTCTGGATCGAGGTCACCGCGGCCGAGACCGCCGACACCGGCGACGAGCTCGCCGTCCTCGTGCGAGGGACCGACGCGGCCGATCCGGCCTCGCTCGACGTCGTCCGGGCGAGGGTCGAGGTTCCCCCGCTCACCGTGTGGGGCGTGAACTACGAGGGCACGATCCGGTGCACGGCGACCTTCCCGACCCGCACGCTCCGTCCCGGCTTCGAGACCGGCGTGACGTTCCGGGTCACGAACATCTCCGATGGCCCGCTCGACGTCTACGGCTTCGGCCACCTCCTCTTCCGAGATCAGGCCGGGATCCAGCTTT
Source organism: Solirubrobacterales bacterium (assembly GCA_050259555.1). Lineage (GTDB taxonomy): Bacteria > Actinomycetota > UBA4738 > UBA4738 > HRBIN12 > HRBIN12. The sequence goes on along the minus strand of JBLNAW010000197.1, from coordinate 20,165 downwards.
GGGATTCGGCGCAGTACTGGGGGCCGATCGGCGGGCCGGGGACGCTGCGGCCGGGCCAGACGAAGGAGATGTACGGGTTCGACGCTCGCGTCCGGTGGTCGGGCCCGCTCACGATCGTCCCATCGTGCGGCGTCCGCCGGCTGCCGATGCCCCGTGTCACGCTGGGTGTCGAGACCCCCGGGTTCTCCGGCACCGACGACGACGCCATCGCCGCGGCGGTCGCCGAGCCGGGCAGCCCGTTCCAGGCCTGCCCGCCCGGGCCGTCGGGTGAGGCGAACACGGGGACGTTCGAGACTCCCGACGGCCGAGACCTGCCGCCGCTGACGCTCCGATGTTGGGCCGAGGTGCGGCGCGAGGACGGTTTCGACGTGGTCGCCCTGAGCCTCGTCTCCCCGCAGGACGCCCCGGACTTCACGCTCGGCGAGTCGAGTGGGTTCCCGTTCGGCGAGGATCTCCCGGGCGACGCGAATATGCTCGCCGCCCGCTGGAGCTTCGTCGTGACCGACACCTCCATCCGCCCGTACCTCGCCCGGACGCAGTCGCGAGCGATGGGCGAGGGCGATGGCCTGTACGACTACCAGCTCCACCACGGCGCGTGGACCGAGGGCGGCTGGTCGATCTGCAACGTGTGGAGCTCCTCGCTCTCGCCCAACGGGGAGTGGTTCATCCTCGACTGGATCACCGGGTGCTCGGGTCCCGCCAGCGCGCGGCCCGAGCGCCGCGTCACCCTCCTGCCGGCATAAGCTCGAGCGCGCCCGTGCTCCGATTTGCCGGATCCCCTGCCGCGCGTGAGGATGCGCCGTTAGGTTGGCGCCCGCAGTCAGGAGGGATGGATGGGCACGAAGCTGAAGGCGACCATCGCCGCCGCGAGCGTCGTTTCGCTCGTGATCGTGGTCGCCCTGTCGTCGGCCGCGTTCGGCTCGACGAAGATGTCGATCACCGTCGTCGAGCACGCGACGTCGGACGCCGTGGTCGACATCGGGGCGACCGGCGACTCCGAGGGCGACATCCTGTGGTTCGCGAATCAGGTCTACGACTCGACCGACACCTCGGTCGCGGGCAGCGACCAGGGGCAGTGCTTCCGCACGAGCGTCGCGGACGGCGCGTGGGAGTGCAACTGGACGACGATGCTCGACGACGGATCGATCACGGTCGAGGGTCCGTTCTACGACGCGGCCGACTCGGTCGTCGCGATCACCGGCGGCACAGGGATCTTCAAGCGGGCGCAGGGCCAGATGCGCCTCCACTGCTACACGGGGGCGGACACGATCGGGCGCTGCGACTTCGCGTTCAAGATCGTCCTGCCGTAGCCCGCACCTGCTCGAGGGCGCGACGGCGGGGAGCCGTGTAGCGTCGGGCCATGAGCCCGAGCGAGCTCCCCGCCGAGCGCCGGCGCCGGATCGTGGACCTCCTGCGGGAAGGTGGATCCCTGCGTGCCTCTGCGCTCGCCGGCGCGCTCGGCGTCTCCGAGACCACCGTCCGCCGGGATCTCGAGGCGCTCGCCCGCCGCGGACTGCTCGAGCGCTCGCACGGCGGCGCCTCGCTCCCCGGCGGGGCGATGCCGGTGGTCCCCGTCCCCGAGCACGCGGCGGCCAAGCGCGCGATCGGTCGCGCCGCGGCCGGCCTGGTCCGCCCGGGTGAGACGGTGTTCCTGAACGGCGGCTCGACCACGCTCGAGGTCTTCCGGAACCTCGCGGTCTCGGCGACGGTGGTCTCGAACAACGTGCTGGCGGCGCTCGAGCCGGTGATCCGCGACGCCGAACTGATCTTGCTCGGCGGCCACGTCCGGCCGGACCCCGCCGAGCGCACGGTGGTGGGCCCGTTCGCGACCGAGACCTTGCGCCGGACCTTCGCGAGCCGTGCCGTCCTCGGTGTGGGCGGCCTGTCCGCCGATGCCGGTCTGACGACCCCGGTCGCCGCCGAGGCCGAGATCGCCCGGCTCATGATCGAGCAGACCCGCGGGCCGGTCGTGGTCGTCGCCGACGCATCGAAGCTCGGGGCCGTGGCCGACTTCGCCGTGGCGCCACTCGAGCAGGTCGACGTCCAGGTCACCGATGCCCCGCCGCCCCCGCCCGAACGCGACGCGCTCTCCCGGGCGGAGGTAGCGGTTCTGCTGTCACCCGAGGCATGAACGTATCTGCGTGTTCTCGCCCGGAGTTGACCGAGGGGGTCACGCTCGATGGTCGACTTCGACCGAAGCGCTGATCTTCAGGGTTGACACGCCGTTCAGCCGCCCTACACTGGGGAAATCATGAGGACGACGAGCGCGCGCAGGGCGAACCCGGCCCTCGTACTTATCGTGTAGGCGTGGCCTGGGCCCTGGAGGCCCGGGACGCGCCAGATGCCCCTCGGATCCCGAGGGGCTTTTTGTACCCCTCAGGCGGCAGCGGCCCGCGCGGAAGGAGCAGGAGATGCGGTACGAGTTCGAACGAGACGGCCACACCGTGGCCAGTGTCCTGTGGGAGGGCCCGGCTCAGGTGACGGTCGACGTCGCCGACGCGGCCGACCGCCCGCAGTTCGAGCGGTTCTTCGGCGAGGAGGTCGTCTACCTCGACGCCGGGTTCGAGTTCGGCGGCGGCTACTCGGACGAGGGCCTCACCGCGCGCCGTCGCGACTGGACCCCCTGGGAGTTCGAGCGGCAGGTCCGCAACCTCGCGCACAAGCTCGGCTGCACCGTGAAGCGCGTCGAGACGGGGCCGGTCGAGGACCGTCCCGAGGAGGTGGGCGCCCGGTGAAGGTGACCGGGGCGCAGGCGCTGTTCAGGTCGCTCGAGGGTGAGGGCGTCGACATCGTCTTCGGCCTCCCCGGCGGGGCGATCCTGCCGGCCTACGATCCGCTGCTCGACTCGAAGGTTCGACACGTCCTCTGCCGGCACGAGCAGGGTGCGGGCCACGCGGCCGAGGGCTACGCGTGGGCGACCGGCAAGGTCGGGGTCGCGATCGCGACCTCCGGCCCGGGAGGCTGCAACCTCGTCACGCCGCTCGCGGACGCGAAGATGGACTCGGTGCCGATGGTCGCGATCACGGGCCAGGTCGCCACGCCCGTCGTCGGCAACGACGCCTTCCAGGAGGCGGACATCACGGGCATCACGCTGCCGGTGACGAAGCACAACTTCCTCGTGAAGGACGCGAACGACCTCGCCGAAACGATCCGCGCGGCCTTCCACATCGCCTCGACCGGCCGCCCGGGCCCGGTCCTCGTCGACATCCCGAAGGACGTCCAGCTCCAGGAGATCACGTGGAACTGGCCGGACGGTGTCGACCTCCCCGGATACCGGCCGACCACGAAGGGGAACCTCAAGCAGGTCCGCACCGCCGTCAGGATGATCCTCGAGGCCAAGCGGCCGGTGCTCTACGTCGGCGGCGGCGTGATCAAGGCGAACGCTGCGAAGGAGCTGCACAAGCTCGCGGTGGACGGCCGGTTGCCGGTCGTCACGACCCTCATGGCCCGGGGCGCGTTCCCCGACGACCACGAGCTCGCGCTCGGCATGCCCGGGATGCACGGGGCCTATCCGGCCGTCACCGCGATGCAGAAGGCCGACCTCCTCGTTGCGCTCGGCGCGCGGTTCGACGACCGCGTCACGGGGCAGCTGTCGTCGTTCGCGCCTGGCGCGAAGATCATCCACATCGACATCGACCCGGCCGAGATCGGCAAGAACCGCGCCGTCGACGTCCCGATCGTCGGCGACGTGAAGGACGTCATCTCCAAGCTCCACGCCGAGCTGAAGCGCAGGCAGGAGGAGGCCGGCGGTGTCCCCGAGCGCGGTCCGTGGCTGAAGACCCTGAAGGGCTGGAAGAAGGACTTCCCGTACCGCTACGAGCAGCCGGCCGACGGTCCGCTGAAGCCGCAGTTCGCGATCGAGCGCCTGTACGAACACGCGAAGGACGCGATCGTGGTCTCGGGCGTGGGTCAGCACCAGATGTGGGCGAGCCAGTTCTGGCGCTTCTCGGAACCCCGGACCTGGGTGAACTCCGGAGGGCTCGGCACGATGGGGTTCGCCGTGCCGGCGGCGCTCGGCGCGGCGGCCGGCAAGCCGGACCGGCGGGTCATCGCGATCGACGGCGACGGCTGCTTCCAGATGACCGCGCAGGAGCTGGCGACCTCGACCACCGAGAAGATCCCGTTCGTCACGGCGATCATCAACAACGCGCATCTCGGCATGGTCCGGCAGTGGCAGGAGCTGTTCTACGGGGAGCGCTACTCGCAGGTGTACCTGTCCCACGACGTGCCGGACTACGCCAAGCTCGCCGAGGCGTACGGCTGCGTCGGCTTGCGCGCGGAGCATCCCGACGAGGTGGACGCCGTGATCGAGAAGGCGCTGTCGGTCACCGACCGCAGCGTCGTGATCGACTTCCGCTGCGATCCTCGCGAGATGGTGTTCCCGATGGTTCCGGCCGGCGCGAGCAACGACGACATCATCCTCGGCCCCGAGGGTCTGAGGCCCGTCAACGATCCCGCGGAGGCACCGGTCGCATGAGCCTGCACACCATCTCCGTGCTCGTCGAGGACAAGCCCGGCGTCCTCACCCGCGTGGCCGGGCTGTTCGCCGCACGCGGCTTCAACATCGACTCGCTGGCGGTGGGCCCGACCTCCGACGACGGGCTGTCACGGATGACGATCGTCGTCCAGGTCGAGAACAAGCCGCTCGAGCAGATCACGAAGCAGCTCAACAAGCTCATCAACGTCCTGAAGATCCTCGAGCACGAGCCCGGCGAAGCCGTGGAGCGCGAGCTCATGCTCGTGAAGGTGCGCGGGGAGGGCGAGGCCCGAGCGCGGGTGCTCGAGATCTGCGACGTGTTCCGTGTCCGGGTGCTCGACGTGACGCACAACACGCTCACGATCGAGGCCACGGGCACGCCCGAGAAGCTCGAGGCGCTGCTCGCCCTGCTGAAGGACTTCGGCATCGTCGAGCTGTCGCGGACCGGCCGGATCGCGCTCGCCCGCGGCGACGTGGGGATCAAGGAGCGTGGCCGCCGCATCCGGGTCGTCGGCGCCGGACCCGAGGAGTGGACCGGAGGCAGCGTCTAGCCCGAAGACATCGGACGGCCCGCCCGCGGGCCGCGTGAAAGGACGAACGATGGCGAAGATCTACCGCGAGCAGGACACGGACCGCGCAGCGCTGGAGGGTCAGCCGATCGCGGTGCTGGGCTTCGGCAGCCAGGGGCACGCGCACGCGCAGAACCTCAAGGACTCGGGCTTCGACGTGCGGGTCGGCCTGCGCGAGGGCTCGAAGAGCTGGGCGAAGGCCGAGGAGGCAGGTCTGCGGGTGCTCCCCACGCCCGAGGCCGTCGCCGAGGCCGATGTCGCGATGGTGCTGCTGCCCGACACCTCACACGCGAAGGTGTACGCCGAGGACGTCGCGCCGAACCTCGAGGCCGGCGACATGCTGATGTTCGCCCACGGGTTCAGCGTGCACTTCGGTACGGTGACCCCGCCGGCCGATGTCGACGTCACGATGATCGCGCCCAAAGGCCCCGGCCACCTGGTTCGCCGCACGTACGAGCAGGGTATCGGGACGCCGGCGCTCGTCGCCGTCCAGCAGGACGCGACCGGGAGGGCCCTCGCGCGGGCGCTCGCGTACGGGGCCGGCATCGGCGCCGCGCGAGCCGGCATCATCCAGACCACGTTCCAGGAGGAGACCGAGACCGACCTGTTCGGCGAGCAGACCGTGCTGTGCGGCGGCATCTCCGAGCTGGTCCAGGCCGGGTTCGAGACCCTCGTCGACGCCGGGTACCAGCCCGAGATCGCTTACTTCGAGTGCCTCCACGAGATGAAGCTCATCATCGACCTGATCTACGAGGGCGGGCTGTCGTGGATGCGGTACTCGGTCTCCGACACCGCCGAGTGGGGGGATTACCAGAGCGGGCCGCGCGTGATCGACGCCGGCGCCCGCGACCGGATGCGCCAGGTCCTGGCCGAGATCCAGAGCGGCGCCTTCGCGAAGGAGTGGATCGGGGAGGCCGAGGCCGGCTTCCCCCACTTCCTCGCGCTGCGTCGCGAGGCGCGCGCTGCCCAGATCGAGAAGGTGGGCCGCGACCTCCGCCGGATGATGCCCTGGCTGGATTCCGAGACGAAGGTGGCTCCCGAATGACCGACGACCACGTACGCATCTTCGACACGACCCTGCGTGACGGCGAGCAGGCGCCCGGCATCGCGCTCACCCGCTCCGAGAAGGTCGAGATCGCCGAGCAGCTGGCCCGGCTGAACGTCGACATCCTCGAGGCCGGGTTCCCGATCAGCGGCGAGGGCGAGTTCGAGGCCGTCCGCGAGATCGCCTCGAGCGTCCGCGGCCCGGTGATCGCGGCGCTCGCCCGCGTCACACCCGGCGACATCGACCGCGCTGCCGAGGCGCTGAAGGGCGCCGAGCGCTGGCGCATCCACACGTTCATCTCGACGAGCGACATCCATATGACGGACATGCTCCGGATGAGCCACGCACAGGTCCTCGACGCCATCCGCGAAGGCGTGAAGCTCGCGGTCGGCTACACGGACGACGTCGAATTCAGCGCGCAGGACGCCACCCGCACCGAGCTCGACTTCCTGCTCGAGTGCTTCCGCGTCGCGGTGGACGCCGGCGCGACGACGATCAACGTCCCCGACACCGTCGGCTACGCGATGCCGCACGAGTTCGGCGAGCTCGTCCGCACGGTCCGCGAGGCCGTCCCCGACCACGTGGTGATCTCGACCCACTGCCACAACGACCTCGGGCTCGCCGTCGCGAACTCGCTCGCGGGGATCGTGAACGGCGCTCGGCAGGTCGAGGTCGCGGTGAACGGGATCGGCGAGCGGGCCGGCAACTGCTCGCTCGAGGAGATCGCGATGATCGTGCGGACCCGCCGTCAGGCGCTCGGCGTGGGGCACGACCTGCGGATCAAGGAGATCACGCGGACCTCGCGGCTGGTCTCGAGCCTCACCGGGTACAGCGTGCAGCCGAACAAGGCGGTCGTCGGCGCGAGCGCGTTCGCGCACGAGAGCGGGATCCATCAGCACGGCGTGCTCAGCAACGCCGCGACGTACGAGATCATGGACCCGCTCGAGATCGGGCTCGAGGGCAACCGGCTCGTGCTCGGCAAGCACTCGGGCCGGCACGCGTTCGCCGACGCGCTCGAGAAGCTCGGCATCACGCTCGAGGGGGACCGACTGAACCGGGCGTTCGCGCGGTTCAAGGAGCTCGCCGACCGCAAGATCCAGCTCACCGACCAGGACCTGGAGGCGATCGTCGCCGAGGAGCTCGGCGCCGGTGACGAGGACGTCTACGTGCTCGAGTCCGTGGTCGTCGGCGGCGGCACGCACCTCGAGCCTCGCGCGACGGTGCACCTACGTCGCGGCGAGGAGGTGGTGCAGGAGTCGGCGCTCGGAGACGGGCTCATCGACGCCGCGATGGGCGCGATCATGCGTGCGGCGGGCGTCGAGGCCAAGCTCGTGTCCTTCAACGTCTCGAGCGTGACCGGCGGGTCGGACGCGCTCGGCGACGTGGTCGTACAGCTCGACGTGGAGGGGCGGCGCGTGACCGGTCGAGGCGTGGCGACCGACGTCGTCGAGGCGAGCGCCCGCGCGTATCTGGCGGCGATCAACCGGGCGCTCCTGGTCGTGAACGGGGACGCCGAGAAGGCCCTGCCGTGAGCGACGGCGACGTACCGGGCCGCGCCCATCGGATCGGCGTCCTGCCCGGCGACGGCACTGGTCCCGAGGTGATCCGCGAGGGACTGAAGGCGCTCGAGGCCGTCCGCCGCGCCGAGGGCTTCTCGGTCGAGCTCGAGGCGTTCGACCTCGGCGGGGACCGGTACCTGCGGACCGGCGACCTACTTCCCGACGACGATCTCGAGCGGCTTCGGGGGATGGACGCGATCTTCCTCGGCGCGGTCGGGGACCCGCGGATCAAGCCCGGCATCCTCGAGCGCGAGCTGCTCCTTCGGTTGCGGTTCGAGCTCGATCAGTACGTGAACCTGCGACCGGTGATCCGGTACCCGGGGGTGAAGACCCTCGTGCCGACCCACACCGAGGACGACGTGAACATGGTCGTCGTGCGGGAGAACTCGGAGGGGTTGTACGCGGGAGCCGGCGGGTTCCACCGCAAGGGGACGCCGTACGAGGTCGCGGTGCAGGAGTCGATCAACACCCGGCACGGCGTCGAGCGGATCGTCCGGTACGCCTTCGAGCTCGCGATGCGGCCCTCGCGCCGTCGCAAGCTCACGCTGGTCCACAAGACGAACGTCCTGAACTACGCCGGCGATCTCTATCAGCGGGTGGTGGACGAGCTGGGGGCGGAATTCCCCGACGTGAAGACGGACTACGTCCACGTCGACGCGGCGTGTATCTACTTCCTGGATCAGCCGAGCCGGTTCGACGTGATCGTCACCGACAACATGTTCGGCGACATCCTCACGGACCTCGGCGCGATGATCCAAGGGGGGATGGGGATCGCCGCGGGGGGGAACATCAACCCCGACGGCGTGTCGATGTTCGAGCCGATCGGCGGCACGGCCCCGAGCGAGACCGGGAAGGGGACGATCAACCCGCTGGCGGCGATCGGCGCGATGGAGATGCTGCTCGACGCGCTCGGCGAGACGGTCGCCGCCCGGCGCATCGACGCCGGCATCCGGCTCGCCTGTTCGAAGATGGCCTCGATGCGCGCCGGCGAGATGGGCTACTCGACCACCGAGGTCGGCGATCTCGTCGTCGAGGGGGCGACCGCGTGAACCCGCAGGTCGAGCTGTACGACACGACGCTCCGCGACGGCGCGCAGCGTGCCGGCCTGTCGTACTCGATCGAGGACCGCCTGCGGATCCTGCACAAGATCGATCAGCTCGGCGTGCCGTACATCGAGGGCGGCTGGCCGGGCGCGAACCCGCGGGACTCCGAGTTCTTCCGCGTCGCGACGAAGGAGACGTTGGGTCGGGCGACGCTCACCTCGTTCGGCATGACGCGCAGGACCGGCGAGCGGGCGGAGGACAGCGCCGTCCTGCGCGAGCTCCTCGACACCGGCACCGAGGTCGTCTGCCTCGTCGGCAAGTCGTGGGACCTGCACGTCACCGACGCGCTCCGCACCGACCTGCAGGAGGGCGTTGCGATGATCCGCGACTCGGTCGCGTTCCTGCGGGGCGAGGGCCGTCGCGTGTTCTTCGACGCCGAGCATTTCTTCGACGGCTACCGGAGCGACCCGGCGTTCGCGCTCGCCACCTTGGCCGCGGCCGAGGAGGCTGGCGCCGAGCGCCTGGTCTTGTGCGACACGAACGGCGGCATGCTGCCGGCCGACGTCGCGCTCGTCGTGGACGAGGTGCGGACGCGGGTCGGAGCGCCGCTCGGCGTGCACGTCCACAACGACGCCGGGTGCGCGGTCGCGAACTCGCTGATCGCCGTCGAGCACGGCGCGTTCCAGGTCCAGGGGACGGTGAACGGGTACGGGGAGCGGACCGGCAACGCCGACCTCATCCCGATCGCGGCGAACCTCACCCTGAAGATGGGGATCGAGTGCCTACCCGAGGGGGCCGTCGAGCATCTCACCGAGGTCGCCCGCTACGTCGCCGAGGTCGCGAACCTCACCCCCGACTCGCACCAGCCCTACGCCGGCAGGTATGCGTTCACCCACAAGGCCGGGCTGCACACGAGCGGCGTGTCCCGGTTCACGCAGGCCTACGAGCACGTCGCGCCGGAAACGGTCGGGAACCGCCGGGGCGTCGCCGCGTCCGATCTCGGCGGGGCATCGACCCTCCGCATGAAGGCGGCGGAGCTCGGCGTCGAGGTGCCCGAGGACGCGCTCCCGCGCCTGGTGCAGGAGGTGAAGGACCGCGAGGCCCGCGGCTACACCTTCGAGGTGGCCGATGCGTCGCTCGAGCTCCTGATGCGGCGGACCGACGGGTGGCGGCAGCCCTTCTTCGAGATCGACTCGTACCGGGTGCACGTCGAGGAACGGGTGGCCGACGACGAGCCGCCGCTCGCCGAGGCGACCGTCAAGGTCGTGACGCGGGGCACCCGGCACATCGAGAGCGCCGAGGGCCAGGGGCCGGTGGGCGCGCTCGACAACGCGCTCCGCAAGGCCCTGACGAACGACTATCCCGAGCTCGAGCACATCTCGCTCGAGGACTTCCGCGTCCGCGTGCTGGACGAGACCCACGGGACCGGGGCGGTCGTGCGGGTGCTCATCGACACGTCGAACGGACAGCGGGAATGGACCACGGTCGGCGTGTCCGAGAACATCATCGAGGCCTCCTGGGAGGCGCTCGTCGACGGGTACCTGTACGGTCTCCTCCACCCGCGCGAGGACGAGGCCTGAGGGCGCGAGCGGTATCCTGCGCCGCATGAGCGTCCGGATCCGCGAGGCCGAGCCCACCGACGCCGAGGCCATCGCCGGGATCCACGTTCGCTCGTGGCAGGCCGCGTACCGGGGCCAGCTCACCGACGAGTACCTCGACGGCCTGTCCGTGGGCGATCGGCTCGAGCAGCACCGGGGAGCCCTCGAGATGCCGGGCGAGCACCGGACCTGGGTCGCGGTCGAGGACGACCGGGTCGTCGGCTTCGCGGTCACGGGCCCGAGCCAGGATGCGGATGCGGACGAGCGCACGGGCGAGCTGTATGCGATCTACCTCGAGCCCGATCGGTTCCGCTCGGGCATCGGCAAGGTCCTGTCGGATCACGCCGTTCGGGATCTCCGCGAGCGGGGTTTCCGGACGGCGACCCTGTGGGTGCTCCAGACGAACGACGGCGCGCGCCGGTTCTACGAGCGCGAGGGGTGGGCGGCCGACGGTCTCACCACGAGCGAGCGCGTCGACTGCGAGATGCGGCCGACCGTGCGCTACCGCACCGACCTCGGCCCGGCCTGAGGCTCACTTCGGCGGCTTGTTCCCGTGCCAGCCGCCGTGCGGCGGCTTGTGGCTCCAGCCCCAGGCCTTGCCGTCACCGGGCTGGGGCGCGGAATCGAGCGCGCCTCCGCTCTGGCCCCCGCCGTCGCCGCCGGACGTGTCGGTCCCGCCGCCGGACGTGTCGGTCCCGCCGCCGGACGTGTCGGTCCCGCCGCCGCGGGTGTCGGTACCCGTCCCGCCGCCGTCGCCCGTCGCCGTCGTTCCGTCGGTGCTCCCCGTCGGGCCGGTCGGCCCCTCGATCGGCGGGTACAGCGAGCCGAGCGCGTCCGCGAGCTGGACGTTGACGCGTTCGGGCAGGTTCGGCGTGATCGCGAGGAGTCGCGACGTGACCTCGGCATCGAAGCCCGCGAGCGCGTAGCCCGCGGCGGCCGCTCCTTCGCGTTGGTCCGCGAGGGTCTGCGCCTCGACGGACCCGACGATGTAGTTGCCGCCCCGGAGAGCCGCCACCATCCGGTCGAGTGTCGCGTAGGCCTCGTCGAGGAGGGACGGAGAGCCGGGCTCGACGACCTCACCACCGCTCGAGCTCGGGGATGCCTGGGCGACCGTCGTCGTGTCGCCGCGGATGTCGCTCTCCTCGATCGCCGCCGCGACGCCCCAGACGACCAATAGGACGCCTGCGGCCATCGCGACCATGCGGGAGACGTTCCCGACGGCACTCCTCCGTACGGGCCTCGCGCCGGCGCCCGCGGTGTCGTCCACCGGCTCGGGCGGCGCGAGAAGGTTGGGAGCCATCCCGACGCTCGCGCCAACCAGCAGCGGTTCGAGCGGGACCGTCGGTTCGAAGAAGAGGCGGCCGAGGGCCGCGGTCAGGGCGGAGAGCCCGACGCCCTTGTCGAGGTAGCCGTCCGCGCCCGGCGGGGGAGCACCCGTTCCGGCGGCCGCGGCCGTGAAGACGATCACTCGGACGTCGGCCGCCGCACCCCGGATCGCCGCGATCCCCGCCCCCTGGAACGCGAGGTCCTCGTCGAGCACGACCGCGTCCGGCTGGCCGGCCCGGACGGCGGGGATCACAGCGTCGGCGGACATCACGTCGCCGACGACCGCGTAGCCGTCGTCCTCGAGGAACCGCCGCACCAGCGCACGCTTGACGTAGACGTTGCCGGCGATCAGGACCCTGATCCGGCCCGCCTTCGGCATCCCTGCCCCTCCCGGTCGCGTGCATCCAGGGGCCGAGGCCCCCTCGAGCAAGCATGGTCCCACGAACCGGGGACAACTGGCTACGGCCGAAAGTCCGGGGCGCCGGCGGAGCCAGGCCCGGGAGCCGGCCCGGGGAGGCCGTGGGCTCTAGGAGGACAGCTCGGCGTCGCGGTCCGCCAGCGAGGTCCGCGTCGCGAGCAGCTCGTCGACCCCCTCGATCGGCAAGGGCTTCGCGAAGTAGTAGCCCTGTCCGAAGTCGCAATGCAGCTGGAGGAGCTGCTCGAGCTGATCGGCCCGCTCGATGCCCTCCGCGACCGGTCGCAGGTCCAGGTCGTCCGCGAGCTTGATGATCGTCGCGGTGAGGGCCGACTTCCGCGGATCGGTGTTGAAGGCGTCGATGAAGGACTTGTCCACCTTGAGGATGTCGACCGGGAACTGCTGGATGTAGTTCAGGCTCGAGTAGCCCGTGCCGAAGTCGTCGACCGCCAGTCGCACGCCGAGCTCCTTCAGCTCGGTGAGCCGCTGGAGCGACAGCTCGATGTCTTGCATCATGATGCTCTCGGTGATCTCGAGGACGAGATCCTCCGCCGCGAGCCCCGAGCGCATGAGCGCCTCCGCCACGTCGGACACGATCTCGGGACGCTGGAGCTGGCGGGCCGACAGGTTCACGGCCATGTGCAGCGGCGGCGTACATGGATAGCGCTCCTGGAGCTGCTTGCCCTGGCGCGTCGCCTCCTGCAGGACCCAGTTCCCGATCTGCACGATGAGACCGGTCTCCTCGGCGAGCGGGATGAAGTCGAGTGGCGGCACGATGCCGCGGTGGGGGTGCTGCCATCGGAGCAGGGCCTCGACCCCGCTGACCTCTCCGGTCTCGAGCTCGATCACCGGCTGGTAGTGGAGGATGAACTCGGCGTTGTCGAGCGCTCGCTGCAGGTCCGCCTTCAGCTCGAGCCGTTTCAGCGCCGTATCGTGCATCGCCGGCTCGAAGATCTGGTATCGGTTCTTGCCCGACTCCTTCGCCATGTACATCGCGACGTCGGCGTTGCGCAGCAGCTCCTCGGCGCCGCCGGGGCCCTCGTGCTCCTGGTCGGCCGTCGCGATGCCGATGCTCGCGCGGCAGAAGACCTCCTTGCCCTCGAGGTGGAACGGACCGTCCAGGGACTCGAGGATGCGGGCCGCCACGTCGGCGGCCCCGAGGCCCTCTCCGCCGTCCTCGAGCAGGACCGCGAACTCGTCGCCGCCGAGCCGTGCCGCGGTGTCGGCGGCTCGCAGGCTGTTCTTGAGACGGTCGCCGACCTCGGCGAGCATCCGGTCGCCCGCGGCGTGACCGAGCGAGTCGTTGATCGTCTTGAAGTCGTCGAGGTCCATGAACAGGACGGAGACCGGTCGGTCGTCGCGGATCTGTCGCTCGAGGGCGTGCTCGACACGGTCCTTGAACAGGGCGCGGTTCGCGAGACCCGTGACCTGGTCGTGGAACGCCTGGTGCGCGAGCTGCTCCTCGAACGCCTTGCGCTCGGAGACATCACGGGTGTTGAGGACAAGACCACGAACGTTGGGGTCGTGGAGGAGGTTCGTCCGCAGGGTCTCGACGTGGAGCCAGAAGCCCTTGCGGTGCCGCATCCGGAACTCGGTGAGCGGATGGACGTCGCCTTCCCGGCCCCCGTTCATGAGGAACTGCAGCACGCTCGCCTTGTCCTCGGGATGCACGACGGCCGTCAGCTTCGTCTCCCCGAGCTCGGTCGGGGCGTAGCCGAGCACCCGCTCGACCGACGGGCTGATCCACTGCACGGTCGAGTCGGCGTCGACGACCATGACGACGTCGGAGGAGTTCTGAACGAGCGAGGAGAACCGCGCCTCGCTCTGGCGCCGTACGAGGTCCTCGGTGAGGGCCGCGCTCTCGAGCGCGAGGGCCACCTGGGACGAAAGCGCCTCGAGACCGTCGCGGCTCGAGGCGGGGAGCTTGTCGACGCTCCCGACGACGAGGAGCCCGTTCAGGTCTCCGCGCAGGAAGATCGGGATCGTGAGCGGATGCATGGTGTCGGCCGGCAACTCGAGCACCGGCCGGAGCTGCTCGATGTCGATCGCCTCGGTGGCGTGGTGTCCCCGAAGATCCCGTCGCGCGTCCTCGGGCAGCGGCAGGTCGACGTGTCCGCCGACCAGTCCGCCCGCGCTCTCCGAGGCCGCGACGACCACGTACTGGTCCGGCTCGTCGGGATCGAAATGCACGAGCAGCCGGGCGTGCGCCTGGCTCGCGAGGGTCTCGACGGCCTCCATCGCGGCGCCGTAGATGCCCTCACGGTTGGTGGCCGTCACGAGCGAGGCGCCGGCCGTCCGCAGGGCCTTCTCGCGGCCGAACGAGAGCTCGAGCTTGTGGACGAGGCCGGACATGCGCAGCACGACGAGGATGAAGAGCGAGGTCGTCGTGATCGTGATGACCCACAGATCGGTCGCCTGCCCGCGAACGAGCTGGATCATCCGCACCATCTGCGGGATCAACGCCGCGGCGCCGATGAAGATCACGCGAGGGCGGGTGATCCGCACCTCCTGGTCGGGGGCGCGCTCGGACAGCGTCCGCATCGAGGGATGCAGGGCGGCCGCGCCCCACAGCAGGTAGAAGGTCCCCCATCCGGCTTCGAGGTACCCCGACTGGTCGTACACGAGTCCCTGGACCGAGATGTAGCTGTACACGAAGTCCGTCAGGAACAGCGCGATGGCCGCGGCGGGCAGGAGGTAGAACGACAGGCCGCGACGACCGCCTCCGATCACGAGGCGGACGACCACGACCAGCAGGACGAGATCCATGAACGGGTAGCCCATGCTCACGAACTTCTGGAGCAGGGTCGACTCCGTGTCCTTCGCCGTCGGCGCCATGAGGAACACCCAGGAGATGACGCCGACGCCGATCGCGACGATCAAGGAGTCGATGAGGCTCTCGCGGTCGCGGCCCGGGTTGCGCTTGCTGACGATGAGCAGGATGCCGACGATCAGCGGGGGGTAGACGGACAGGTACAAGACATCGCCGATCGACGGGAAGGGCAGCTCGGCGCCGTTGAAGAACTTGTCGTAGTTGTAGGTGATGACGTCGCCGGCCACGAAGAGGGCCTGACCGAGCGCGAACAGGTACCACGGCCACTTCACCGCCGGCTTCCACAGCCGGACCGCGACCAGGATCGCGATCGGCGACGAGACCGCGATGAGGTTGAAGAGCCAGCCTTGCCGGAACCCCGGGGCGAAGAGATAGGCCAAGAGCGTGCCCACGCCGAGGGTCAGGTACAGGAGCCACGCACGCCGCTTCATGGGTTCCCTATCGGTTGGGAGCGGGGGGGACCTTAGGAGGGTGCCGTGGGCCGGACGGGGGATGCGCCGGCACGCAAGGGGGCTGGCCCATCGGGACCTCCCCGGGGCGTCAGTCCGCCGACGTCCCGGTCGACGCGCGTCGGAGTCGGTCCTTGGCGGCCCGAAGTTCGGCGAGCGCGCGGACGTGGCTCCCGATGGCCGGGTCCTCCGAGAGGACCGACCCCTCGATATCCGGGCCGGGGGCCTCGAAGCGCTCGAGCATCGATCCGTCGAGCACGGCAACCGAGGGGGCGGCGACGTGCGCGAAGACCGAGCCGTTCACGCTCGGGCCCGCGGCCACGGCGAGTGCAGGCACCGGCTCGTCGACCGGCAGGGGCTCGGTGCGCGACTCCTCATCGGCGAGCTCGGGGTGTGCGCCGGCGAGCGCCCCGCTCCGCTCGACCGCCCGCATGCCGGGCAGGAACAGGAAGACGAGCGTGATCGCGCTTCCGATGAGCCCCGCCCCGATGAGCGTGGTCCGAGCGCCGATGGCCTCGGCCACCGGCCCCGTGAACGCGTACGAGAGCGGCACGAGGCCGATCGAGATGAACCAGTCGAAGCTCGAGACGCGACCGAGCATCCGGCCCGGGACGAGCCGCTGCTTGGTCGTGATCCACACGATGAGCCCCGCGCTCTCGAGGGCGTTGAACGCGAAGCAGAAGACCATCGCCTGCCACGGCAGTCGCGCGATGCCGTACCCGGCGATCATGAGGGTGGAGGCCGTCCAGACGAGATACATGAAGGTGATGTGCCGACGGGGCACGTCTCGGTTCCCCATGACGACCGCGGCCACCATCGCGCCGATGCCGCCGAGCGCCAGGATGACGCCGAGGTCGCTCGCGGAACGCCCCATCTCCTCCTTCACCACGAACGGAAGGAGCGAGTCGGCGGGGCCCCAGAAGACGAGGTAGGCGAGCGTCGCCGCGAGGAAGGTGCCCCACAGCCACGTCTGGGTGCGCACGTATCGGAACCCCTCCCGGATGTCGGCGAGCATCGAGACGGGTTCCTCGCCACCCCGTTCGACCTTGTGCGGTCGCATGAGGATCAGGCACGCGACCGAGATCGAGAACGTGAGGCCGTCGACGATGAAGGCCCCACCCGGCCGGCCGCCGAACGCCGCGATCAACCAGCCGCCGACGGCCGGTCCGACCATGCGGAAGGCCGCGGGTCTCACGAACTGGTCGAGCGCGTTCGCACGCGTCAGCTCGCGTTCGGGGACGAGGTCCGGAACGATCGCGTCGAACGCCGGCCCGAAGAACGCCGTTCCCGCGCCGTAGAAGGCGGCGATGACCATCATGTGCCAGATCCGGATGTGCCCGGAGAGCGACAGGAGCCCGAGCACCGCCACGGCCGTCATCCGCACGGCGTCGGCCGCGAGCATCACCTTGCGACGGTCGAACCGGTCGCTCACGGCGCCGCCGACGAGCAGCAGCACCACCTGTGGAAGCGTCATCGAGAAGCCGATGACCGAGAAGGCCGTCGGGAGGTTCGAGATCTCGTACGCCTGCCAGGCCAAGGCGATCGTCGTGATGCCGTCCCCGATGAGCGAGACGGTCATGCCCATCCACAGCAGGCGGAACTCGGGATGCCGAAGCGGGGTCAAGATCCGGACGCGCGAGAGCATCACGGTGCCCCCATCGGCAGCGCTTCGCCCGCGCTTGACGCTGGGTCGTCGAAGGCATGCAGGCGCCGGCGGACGGCGTTCACCACCGGTTGCCCGCGGATCTCCGGTCGCCGGGCGAGGGCGGCGTCCAGGTCCTGGAGCGCGGTCCGCACGAGTCCGGCCGCTCCGCCGAGGCGCCGCGCGTCGGCGAGCCCGTCCTCGTACGCCTCGACGGCCTCCTCCGCCCTGCCGGCGCACAGGAGCACGAGCGCGAGGTCGAACCGGACCGCGACGAGGTCCGGATCCAGATCGAGCGCCCGGCGGAGGGTGCCTTCGGCGTCGACGAGTCGGTCGAGCTCGTACTCGCACCACCCCTGGAGCTCGAGGACCTCGGTATCGCGCTCGGGCAGGGCGAGCGCCTGCGAGACGACCTCGGCGGCCAGGGTGTCGGCCTCGGCCGGCCGTCCGAGCCGCCGCAGGACGTTCGCGAGGCCTTCCTTCGCCCACAGGGCGTCCGGGTCCAGTCGGACCGCCTCGGCGTAGGCCTCGCGCGCGTCCACCAGGTGCTCCGGCCCGAGGCTCTCGAGGGCCCATCCCCGGGCGACGTGCGCCGCGACGAGACCGGGCTCGAGCGCGAGGATCTGGTCGACGAGCGCGAGGGCCGCGAGATGGTCGCCCGCGTCGCTCAGCGCGGATGCGCGGTCGAGGTCGCTCATCCCCTCGGCGCCGGACATCGGCGCCTCAGCCGCGGGTGCGGCGGCTCTGGAACAGGAGCTCGCGATGCCGGTCGTGCTGGAGCTCGAACCGGTCGTTGATCTCGCCGAGGACGGCGCAGAGCAGATCGATCTCGTCGTCGCCGTTGGCAGCCGTCACCTGGATCCGGAAGCCGACCTCGTCCTTCGGCACGAGCGGATAGGCGGCCATCGTGACGTAGATGCCGCGGTCGAACAGGTAGCGGCCGACGGGGTCGATGTCCTCGTGCCGGGCGAGCGGGATCTCGATGAGGGGGAACCCCGACTCGTTCGGAGTGTAGATGTCGAGCTCGTGGAGGCGATCCATGACCCGCTTCGTCTTGCGGTACATGTCGTACCGATACAGGTCTCCGCGTTTGTCGTTGACCTCGAGGCCGACGAGGGTCGTGGCGAGCGAGGCGATCGGCGAGGGCCCGGAGTACAGGTAGGGGGGCGCCGCCACCTTCAGCACGTCCTTCAGCCGCGTCGGCAACGTGATGAACGACAGCAGCGAGGAGTACGACTTCGAGAAGCCCGCGACGAGCACGATGTTCTCGTACCCCTCGCCCTGATGACGCACGACACCGTTCCCCCGCTTGCCCCACTCGCAGAGCTCGTCGGTCCCGCGTTCGCCGATCACGCCGAAGCCGTGCGCGTCGTCGAGGTACAGGAGCGCGTCGTACTCACGCGCGAGTCGGGCGAGCGCGCGGACGTCGGGGGCGTTCCCGGTCATCGAGTTCACCCCGTCGATCGCGATGAGCCTCGGCGTCACCGTGCTCGCCCGCAGCAGTTCCTCGAGGTGCTCGTGGTCGTTGTGACGGAAGCGCTGGACGCTCGCTCCATGAGCCCGGGCGATCATCGTCCCGTCGTAGATCGTCTTGTGCGCGCGTCCGTCGAGGAAGATCACGCCGCTGCCGGCGAGCACCGGGATGACGGACATGTGGATGTGCGTGATGGTCGGGAGCAGGAGCACGTCCTCCGAACCCATCAGCTCGGTCATCTTCTCCTCGATCTGCTCGTACAGCACCGGGCTGCCGAGCAATCGAGACCAGCTCGGATGCGTTCCCCACTTCGCGAGGTACCGCGGGATGGCGTCGATGATCTCGCGGTCGAGGTCGAAGCCGAGGTAGTTGCACGAAGCGAAGTCGGCGAGCCAGTGATCGTCGATCCGGATCCGGCGGCCGACCTGCTCGTCGATCACGGCGTCGAGCATCGGGTGCGAGCTCTTCAGGCGCGCGAGATCGGCGACCGTTTCCATCCAGCGCTCGAGCCAGCTGTCGGTCTCCCGCCGCAGTGGCTTGTCCTTGACGGAACGGGGCATCTCGGCGTCGGCTTCGCGACGGCGCAATCGATCGGTCTTGCGTCGACCGGGGACCATCTGCTCCCCGGCGACGCGGTCGGGCGTCGACATGGTTAGGGCATCGGCGGGTTCGGAAGTGCTCTTGAGGGCACGCTCAGCGGGTGGTCGGGAGCCACTCGGGGCGACCTCGCTCGAACCCCGAGATCTGGCCCTCGTGCTGCATCGTGAGCCCGATGTCGTCGAGCCCCTCGAGCAGGCGCCGGCGCGTGAAGTCGTCGATCTCGAACGTGGCCTCGAGGCCGGGGCCGGTCACCGTCCGAGCCTCCAGGTCGACCGTGATCGTTGCGGCGGGATCGGCTTCGATCGCGTCCATCAGGGCACGGACGGCCCCCTCGGGCAGGCGCACCGGGAGCAGGCCGACCTTCGTGCAGTTGTTCCGAAAGATGTCGGCGAAGCTCGGCGCGACGATCGCACGGAACCCGTGGTCCTCGAGGGCCCACACCGCGTGCTCGCGGCTCGAGCCGCTGCCGAAGTTCGGGCCGGCGAGCAGGATCGTCGCTCCCTGCGTCTCGGGACGGTTCAGGACGAAGTCGGGGTCCTTGCGCCACTCCGCGAACAGGAAGGGACCGAACCCGGTCCGCTCGATGCGCTTCAGGTACTCGGCCGGGACGATCTGGTCGGTGTCGACGTCGGCGCGGTCGAGCACGACCGCGCGGCCGGTGTGGACGCGGAAGGCCTGCATCACAGGTCCTCCGGTGTCGCGAAGTGGCCGGCGACGGCGGTGGCCGCCGCCACCGCGGGCGATACGAGGTGCGTTCGGCCGCCCCTGCCCTGGCGTCCCTCGAAGTTGCGGTTGCTCGTCGAGGCGCTCCGCTCGCCGGGCGCGAGCTGGTCGGGGTTCATGCCGAGGCACATCGAGCAGCCGGCGTCGCGCCACTCGAACCCGGCGGCGGCGAAGATCGCGTCCAGTCCCTCCTCCTCGGCCTGCCGTTTCACGAGCATCGAGCCCGGCACCACCATCGCGCGCATCCCGGGACGCACCGTCCGTCCGCGGACGATCCTCGCGGCCTCTCGCAGGTCCGAGATGCGCGAGTTCGTGCACGAGCCGATGAACACGGTGTCGGGGCGGATCTCGCGGATCGGTGTGCCGGGCGCGAGCCCCATGTACGTGAGCGCGCGCTCGGCCGCCTCGTCGGCCG
>JBLNAW010000196.1:0-11223 GCA_050259555.1 Solirubrobacterales bacterium | reverse complement strand
TGGAGTACCAGACCGACAAGCGCCACTACGCCCACGTGGACTGCCCGGGCCACGCCGACTACATCAAGAACATGATCACCGGGGCCGCCCAGATGGACGGCGCGATCCTGGTCGTCTCCGCGGCCGACGGCCCGATGCCCCAGACGCGGGAGCACGTGCTGCTCGCCCGTCAGGTGAACGTCCCCTACATCGTGGTCGCGCTCAACAAGGTCGACATGGTCGATGACCCCGAGCTGCTGGACCTGGTCGAGCTCGAGGTCCGCGAGCTGCTTTCGAGCTACGAGTTCCCCGGCGACGAGGTCCCCGTGATCCGGATCAGCGCGCTGAAGGCGCTGGAGGGTGATGAGGAGGCCAAGGGACAGGTCCAGGAGCTCCTGGATGCCTGCGACGCCTACATCCCCGAGCCGGTCCGCGACACCGAGAAGCCCTTCATGATGGCGATCGAGGACGTCTTCTCGATCACCGGACGCGGCACCGTGGTCACCGGCCGGGTGGACCGCGGCGTGCTCACCAAGATGTCCGAGGTCGAGATCGTCGGGATCACCGACACCCGCAAGACCGTCGCGACCGACCTCGAGATGTTCCGCAAGCTCCTGGACGAGGTACAGGCCGGCGACAACGTCGGCGTGCTCCTTCGAGGCATCGACAAGGACGAGGTGCAGCGGGGCCAGGTGCTCGCCAAGCCGGGCTCGATCACCCCGCACACCAACTTCTTGGGCCAGGTCTACGTGCTCTCCAAGGAAGAGGGCGGGCGCCACACGCCGTTCTTCAACGGCTACCGGCCCCAGTTCTACTTCCGCACGACCGATGTCACCGGCTCCCTCTCCCTGCCCGAGGGCGTCGAGATGGTGATGCCCGGTGACAACGTCGAGATCACCGTGGAGCTCGGTGCACCCATCGCGATGGAGGAGGGCCTGCGCTTCGCGATCCGCGAGGGCGGGCGCACCGTGGGTGCCGGGCGAGTCACCAAGATCATCAAGTAACCGAGGACGAGAGGCACGGGGAAGAGGACGCAGTGGCCGGACCGAGGATCAGGATCAAGCTCCGGGCGTACGACCACCGGATGCTGGACGTCGCGGCTCGCGAGATCGTCGAGCACGTGACGCGCACCGGCGCGAAGGTGGTCGGGCCGGTCCCGCTGCCGACCGAGCGGTCGGTCTACACCGTCATCCGCTCGCCCCACAAGTACAAGGACTCGCGCGAGCACTTCCAGATGCTCACGCACAAGCGGCTCATCGACATCGTGGACGCCACCTCCAAGACGGTCCAGGAGCTCCAGCGCCTGAACCTGTCGGCCGGGGTCGACATCGAGATCAAGCTCTGACATGACAGACACGAAGAGCATCTTGGGCTCGAAACTGGGGATGACCCAGATCTTCGAGGACACGCGGGCGATCCCGGTCACGGTCATCAAGGCCGGGCCGTGCTTCGTCGCGCAGATCAAGACGCCCGAGCGCGACGGCTACTCCGCGGTCCAGCTGGCGTACGGCGACGTCCGGGAGCGCGACGTGAACAAGCCGATGCAAGGCCACTTCGCGGCGCACGATGCCCAGCCCTCTCGGTACATCGTCGAGATGCGCGTCGACGACACCACGGGGTTCGCGCCGGGTCAGGAGATCCGCGCCGACGTCTTCGCGCCGGGCGACAAGATCGATGTCGTCGGCGTCTCCAAGGGCCAGGGCTTCGCCGGGGTCATGAAGCGTCACGGCTTCGGCGGGCTCTCGAGCAGCCACGGCACGCAGCGCAAGCACCGATCGCCGGGCGCGATCGGGGCATGCGCGACCCCCAGCCGGGTGTTCAAGGGCATGCGCATGGCCGGGCACATGGGGAACGAGCGCGTCACGATCTTGAACCTCGACGTCGTGCAGGCCGACGCGGAGCGCAACCTGCTGCTCGTGCGCGGCGCGGTCCCGGGCCCGAACGGCGGGCTCGTGATGGTGCGCTCGGCCGTGAAGGCGCCCGCGGGGAGGAAGCACTGATGGCCACCGTCCAGGTGCTCGATCAGACCGGCTCGGAGGTCGCGACCCGCGACCTCGCGCCTGAGCTCTTCGAGGCGACGATCTCGGTGCCGCTGATGCACCAGGTGGTCGTGGCCGGGATGGCCTCGCTCCGTCGCGGCACGCACTCGACGAAGACGCGCGGCGACGTGCGCGGCGGCGGCAAGAAGCCGTGGCGCCAGAAGGGCACCGGCCGCGCCCGGCAGGGCTCGAACCGCGCGCCGCAGTGGGCGGGCGGCGGCGTGGCCCACGGACCACACCCGCGCTCCCACGACATGCGCGTGAACAAGAAGATGAAGAAGGGCGCCCTGCGCTCGGCGCTCACCGACGCCCTGCAGAGCGGCAAGCTCGCGGTCGTCGACGCGCTTCGCTTCGACGAGCCGAAGACCAAGCAGGCGGCCGAGGTGCTCGACGCGCTCGACCTCGCCGGCCGGGTCCTGCTCGTGCTCCCCGGGCCGACCGAGGGCGGCGCCGTCGAGAAGTCGTTCCGGAACCTGCCGCAGGTCCGCATCGCGTACGCGCGCAGCCTGGGCGTGTACGAGGTCATCGCCGCCGACCGCGTGCTGTTCACGCAGCCCGCGCTCGACACGATCGAGGGCAAGGGAGGTGACGCGGCGTGAAGACCGCGCGTGACGTCATCATCCGCCCCGTCGTGAGCGAGAAGTCGTACGCGGGCCTCGAGCTGAACGTCTACACGTTCCTCGTCGACCCGAGGGCGAACAAGACGGAGATCAAGGAGGCGATCCAGAAGATCTGGAACGTCCGCGTGACCTCCGTGAACACGTTGAACCGTCCGGGCAAGTGGAAGCGCCGCGGATGGACGAAGGGCAAGCGCGCCGACCAGAAGCGCGCGATCGTCACGCTCGCCGCGGGCGATTCGATCGAGATCTTCGAGGCAGGGAAGTAGCCGATGGCCGTTCGCAAGTACAAGCCGACGACGCCGGGCCGCCGAGGCGCGAGCGTCTCCTCGTTCGAGGAGATCACGCGCGCCAAGCCCGAGCGCTCGCTGGTCGACAAGGGCCGCAAGAAGGCCGGCCGGAACAACAAGGGCCGGATCACCACGCGGCACCAGGGCGGCGGCAACAAGCAGCGGTACCGCCAGATCGACTTCAAGCGGAACAAGGACGGCGTCCCGGCCAAGGTCGCGCACATCGAGTACGACCCGAACCGGACCGCTCGCATCGCGCTGCTGCACTACGCCGACGGCGAGAAGCGCTACATCCTGGCGCCGAACGGGCTCGCGACGGGAGACAAGCTGATGTCGGGCGAGCACGCGGACATCCGTCCGGGCAACGCGCTGCCGCTGCGCAACATCCCGGTCGGCACGACGGTGCACGCGGTCGAGCTCAAGCCCGGCGCGGGCGCGAAGATGGCGCGCTCGGCGGGCGCGAGCGTCCAGGTCATGGCCAAGGAAGGCAGCTACGCGACGATCCGCCTGCCCTCGGGCGAGATGCGGATGGTCCAGGCGACCTGCAAGGCCACCGTCGGCGAGGTCGGCAACGCCGAGCACGAGCTCGTGCAGCTCGGCAAGGCCGGCCGCAAGCGCTGGCTGAACAAGCGCCCGACGGTGCGCGGCGTGGCCATGAACCCGGTGGACCACCCGCTCGGCGGCGGCGAGGGCAAGAGCTCGGGCGGCCGTCACCCCACCTCGCCGTGGGGGCAGAAGGAAGGCCGCACGCGGAAGAAGCACAAGGCCTCGGACAGGTTCATCGTCCGTCGCCGCGGGAAGGGGCGTGGCTAGTGCCTCGGTCGATCAAGAAGGGTCCGTTCGTCGACGACCACCTGATGATCAAGGTCGTCGAGATGAACAAGCGGGGCGACAAGAAGGTCATCCGGACCTGGTCGCGCCGCTCGACGATCATCCCCGAGATGGTCGGTCACACGATCGCGGTGCACGACGGCCGCAAGCACGTCCCGATCTACGTCTCGGAGTCCATGGTCGGGCACAAGCTCGGCGAGTTCGCGCCCACGCGCACGTTCCGTTCGCACGCGCGCTCGGAGCGAAGCAGCTCGGCGAGGTAGGGGAGCAGATGGAAGCGAAGGCAACGGTCAAGTACGTGCGGGTGTCGCCGCCGAAGGCTCGGCGGGCGATCGACCTCATCCGCGGCCGGCAGGTCGAGGAGGCGCAGCGGATCCTGCGCTTCTCGAACCTCGGCGTGGCGCGGACGATCGAGAAGGCCCTCGGCTCGGCCGTCGCGAACGCCGAGCAGACGCCGGGCGTGATCCCGCAGAACCTGATCGTGGACCGGGCCTTCGTGGACGAGGGGCCGACGCTGAAGCGCTGGCGCCCGCGCGCCTACGGCCGCGCGACGCGCGTCCGCAAGCGCACCTCGCACATCACGCTCGTCGTGAAGACGTTGGAAGGGGAGTAGGCGTGGGTCACAAGGTCAACCCGTACGGGCTCCGGCTGGGGGTCATCTACACCTGGAAGTCCAACTGGTACGCCCGCCGCGACTACGCCGACCAGCTCCACGAGGACGTGTGGATCCGCAAGCACATCCGCACGCGGCTCTCGCGCGCCGGCATCTCGTCGATCGACATCGAGCGCAAGGGCGACCAGATCTGGGTCTACATCCGGACCGCTCGCCCCGGCATCGTGATCGGCCGCAAGGGCGCCGAGGTCGACCGGATCCGCAAGGACGTCGAGCGCGTGACCAAGAAGCGCGTGGACGTGAAGGTCGAGGACATGAACTCGGCCGCGTCCGAGGCGCGTCCGGAGACGGATGCCACGCTGCTCGCGCAGGGCGTGGCCGAGCAGCTCGCCGGCCGCGTGTCCTTCCGCCGCGCGATGCGCCGGGCCGTGCAGACCGCGATGCGCTCGGGCGCCCTTGGCGTGCGGGTGCAGTGCGGCGGTCGCCTGGGCGGCACCGAGATGTCCCGCCGCGAGTGGTACCGCGAAGGCCGGGTGCCGCTGCACACGCTCCGCGCGAAGATCGACTTCGGCACCGCCGAGGCCAAGACCACGTTCGGGATCATCGGCGTGAAGGTCTGGGTCTACCACGGCGACGAGATCCCGATCGCCGAGCAGGAGACCGAGCGCCTGCGCGCCCGCGCGCTCGCCCACGTGACGAGCGGCGGCGGCGCCTCGACCGGCGCCCCGATCACCGACCCCGTCGAGGCCGCGGAGGTCCCCGCCCCCGAGCCCCCGGCGCCTGAGGTCCCCGCGCCCGCGGCGGCGACCCCCGAACCCCCAGCGCCTGAGGTCCCCGCACCCGCGGCGGCTCCGGAAACGAGCAGCCCGGCCGAGCCGGCGGAGACGACCGGTGAGGCTGGACCCGAGGAGAAGCCCTGATGCTCGCGCCGAAGAAGGTCAAGCACCGCAAGGTGCACCGCGGCCGACGCCGCGGTCGTGCGAAGGGCGCCACCGAGGTGCACTTCGGCGACTTCGGCCTCGTGGCGATGGAGGCGGCGTGGATCACGAACCGGCAGATCGAGGCCGCGCGTGTCGCGATCACGCGGCACATCCGCCGTGGCGGGAAGGTGTGGATCAACATCTTCCCGGACAAGCCCGTCACGAAGAAGCCGGCCGAGACCCGGATGGGCTCGGGCAAGGGCAACCCCGAGGGCTGGGTCGCCGTGGTGAAGCCGGGCCGCGTGATGTTCGAGCTGGCCGGCGTGCCCGAGTCGCTCGCGCGTGAGGCCATGCTGCGGGCGGCCCACAAGCTGCCGATCAAGACGAAGTTCATCACCCGAGCGGGAGGCATGGAGTAGTGGCGAAGGTCCGTGAGATCCGGGACCTCGGCGAGCCCGAGCTGATGGAGAGGCTCGAGTCGCTGAAGGAAGAGCTGTTCAACCTGCGCTTCCAGCTCGCGACGGGGCAGCTCGACAACCCGATGCGGATCAAGGATGCGCGCCACGAGGTCGCGCGCATCCTCACCGTCCTGCGCGAGCGGGACATCGAGGCCGAGCTCGACGGGCTCGAGGCTGCGACCGAGGCCGAGGAGGACCGGTGAGCGAGGAGCAGGTGGAGCAGCGGGGCCGGCGGAAGGTCCGGGTGGGCGTGGTCGTGTCCGACGCGATGGACAAGACCGTGCTCGTGCGGATCGACCGCAAGATGCGGCACCCGCTCTACAAGAAGACCGTGGCGCGCAGCTCGAAGCTCGCCGCGCACGACGAGAACAACGACGCGCACGTGGGCGACACCGTCCGCGTGATGGAGACCCGTCCGCTCAGCAAGACGAAGCGCTGGCGCATCGTCGAGGTCGTCGAGCGGGCCAAGTAAGGGGAACCGGTGATCCAGCAGGAGACGCGCTGCAAGGTGGCGGACAACACGGGGGCCAAGGAGGTCCTGTGCATCCGCGTGCTCGGCGGCAGCCACAAGCGCTACGCGCGGGTCGGCGACGTCATCGTCGGCTCCGTGAAGGACGCGCTGCCCGGCGGCGCGGTGAAGAAGGGCGAGGTCGTGAAGGCCGTCGTGGTGCGCACCGCGAAGGAGCGCCGCCGGCCGGACGGCTCGTACATCCGCTTCGACGACAACGCGGTCGTGCTGATCAACGACCAGCGGAACCCGCGCGGCACCCGCATCTTCGGGCCGGTCGCGCGCGAGCTCCGCGAGAAGCGGTTCATGAAGATCATCTCGCTGGCACCGGAGGTGCTGTGATGCCGGGCGTCGACATCAAGAAGGACGACAACGTGCGGATCATGACCGGCAAGGACCGCGGTCACACCGGCCGCGTGCTCCACGTCATCCCCACCGAGGGCAAGGTCATGGTCGACGGCGCCGCGCGAGCGAAGAAGCACCAGCGCGCCACCGGCAAGCGCTCGGCCTCGGGCGCCCAGCTCCAGCAGGGCGGGATCATCGACACGGAGCTCTACATCGACATCTCGAACGTGCAGATCGTGTGCAAGTCCTGCGGCCAGCCGACGCGCGTGGGCCACCTGGTGGACGCCGAGGGCAACAAGGTCCGGATCTGCCGGAAGTGCGAGGCCGAGCTGTGAGCGAGACCTACGTGGCCCGGCTGAAGGTCCGCTACCGCGAGGAGGCGCTCCCGCGCCTCATGAAAGAGCTCGGCCTGTCGAACCCGATGCAGGTCCCCCGCCTGGAGAAGGTCGTCCTCAACATGGGCGTGGGGGATTCGCTGAAGGACGGCCGCCTCATGGAGGCCGCCGTCGAGGACCTCCAGATCATCACCGGCCAGAAGCCGGTGGTGACCCGGGCCCGCAAGTCGGTCGCCGGCTTCAAGATCCGCGAGGGGATGCCGGTCGGCGCGAAGGTCACCCTGCGGGGCGACCGGATGTGGGAGTTCGTCGACCGTCTGGTCTCGATCGCGATCCCGCGGATCCGGGACTTCCGGGGGCTGAACCCGAAGGCGTTCGACGGGCACGGCAACTACACGCTCGGACTGACCGAGCAGCTGATCTTCCCCGAGATCGACTACGACAAGGTCGCGAAGGTCCGGGGCATGGACATCACGGTGGCGACCACCGCGAAGACGGACGAGGAAGGCAGGGCGCTGCTCGTCGCGCTGGGGTTCCCCTTCGAGGGCATCCCGGTCGTGGCGGCGGCCTCCTGAGAGGTAGGGATATGGCGAAGAAAGCGCTGGTCGAGAAGCAGGAGCGCAAAGGCAAGTTCAAGGTGCGCGAGTACACGCGGTGCCGCCGCTGCGGCCGCTCGCGTGCCGTGTACAAGAGGTTCCTGCTGTGCCGCATCTGCTTCCGCGAGCTGGCGCACGCCGGTGAGCTTCCGGGGGTGACGAAGGCGTCATGGTGAGACTCGCGACCCACGTCTCGGATCCCATCGGCGACATGCTCACGCGGATCCGCAACGCGAACCTGGCGTACAAGGACGACCTCGTCGTCCCCGCCTCCAAGATGAACGACGCGCTCCTGAAGATCCTCGCGACCGAGGGCTTCGTGGACGGCTACGCCCCCGAGGGCGAGGGCATCGAGCGCGTGTTCCGCGTCACGCTGCGCTACGGCGACAAGCGCGAGCGCACGATCACGGGGCTGAAGCGCATCAGCAAGCCGGGGCGGCGGATCTACGCTCGCCGCGGCGGGCTGCCGCGCGTGCTCGGCGGCCTCGGGATCGCCATCCTGTCGACCTCGCAAGGGGTCATGACCGACCGCGACGCCGCCCGCAAGGGCATCGGCGGCGAGGTCCTGGCGTACGTGTGGTGATGATCGGATGAGTCGGATCGGACGACAGCCCATCGAGATCCCGAGCGGCGTCGACGTGACCGTCGGCGACGACGCCGTCGTGACCGTGAAGGGGCCGCGCGGGACGCTCAGCCAGCGCCTGCACCCCGAGATGCGGATCGTCCGCGAGGAGGGTGTGGTCCGGGTCGAGCGGCCGAGCGACGAGAGCATGCACCGCAGCCTGCACGGACTGACCCGCACGCTCCTCGCGAACATGGTCGAGGGCGTGACCAAGGGCTACGAGAAGCGCCTGGCGATCGTCGGCGTCGGGTACCGCGTGGCGCTGAAGGGCAGCGACCTCGAGATCCAGGTCGGCTACTCGCACCCGGTCTCGGTCCCGGCGCCCGAGGGCATCGAGTTCGAGGTCCCGACGGCCACCTCGATCGTGGTGCGCGGCAACGACAAGCAGCAGGTCGGCGAGGTCGCCGCGAACATCCGGAAGATCCGCAAGCCCGAGCCGTACAAGGGCAAGGGCATCCGGTACGAGAACGAGTACGTCCGGAAGAAGGCCGGCAAGGCCGCGAAGGGTGCTGCGTGATGGACGCGAAGACGAAGCAAGGTGCCCGCGTTCGGCGGCACGTCCGCGTGCGCAAGAAGGTCTCGGGCGACGAGCAGCGGCCGCGGCTCGCGGTGTACCGCTCGAACCGCCACATCTACGCGCAGCTCATCGACGACGTGCAGGCCCGGACGATCGCGGCCGCGTCGGACCGCGAGGTCTCGGGCGGCAACAAGATCGAGGCCGCGAAGGCCGTGGGTGAGCTCCTCGCCGAGCGCGCGAAGCAGGCCGGCGTCGAGCGGGTGGTCTTCGACCGCGGCGGCCGGCTGTACCACGGCCGCGTGGCCGCGGTGGCCGAAGGGGCCAGGGAGAAGGGACTGCAGATCTGATGCGTAGGTACGACAACCAGGGCGAGAAGAGCATCTACGAGGAGCGGGTCATCTCGATCAACCGCGTCGCCAAGGTCGTGAAGGGCGGCCGGCGCTTCTCGTTCGCCGCCTTGGTCGTCGTCGGCGACGGTGCGGGTCGGGTGGGCCTCGGCTACGGCAAGGCGAAGGAGGTCCCGGCCGCCATCGCGAAGGGCGTCGAGGAGGCCAAGCGCAAGATGATCGACGTGCCGATGATGGGCACGACGATCCCGCATGAGGTCATCGGCGAGGACGGGGCCGGTCGCGTGCTGCTCAAGCCCGCGGCGCCCGGCACCGGGGTCATCGCCGGGGGCGCGGTCCGCGCGGTCGTGGAGTGCGCCGGCATCAAGGACGTCTTGAGCAAGTCGCTCGGCTCCTCGAACGGCATCAACATCGTGAAGGCCGCGATGGCGGGGCTGCGGTCGCTGAAGGTCCCCGCGCACGTCGCACGCCTGCGCCAGCGCGACGAGCACGAGGTCGCGCCCAAGCCGATGCTCGAGGCCGTCGCCGCGGCGAAGGACCGCCTGGCCGCCACGCGGGCCGCGAAGCTCGAGGAGGTCTACGCCGACCAGGCCGAGCGCGCCGCGAACCCCACCCGGCGACCCGATCGTGGCGGGTTCCGTCCGGGAGGTCGCCGGTGAGCAAGCTCAAGGTCACCCAGGTGCGCAGCGTGATCCACCGTCCGAAGGACCAGAAGGCCACGGTCCGCCGTCTCGGCCTGCACCGCATCAACGACTCCGTGGTGAAGGACGACCGCCCCGAGATCCGCGGGATGATCGCGAAGGTCCACCACCTCGTGCGTGTCGAGGAGGTGGAGGCATGAAGCTCCACCACCTGAAGCCGGCACCGGGCGCGAAGAAGCAGCGCAGCCGGGTCGGCCGCGGCCGCGCCGGCGTCCGCGGCAAGACCGCGGGCCGGGGCACGAAGGGCTACCTCGCGAAGCACAACCCGAAGCAGGGCTTCGAGGGCGGCCAGATGCCGTACGCGCGCCGGGTCCCGAAGCTGAAGGGCTTCACGAACCCGAACCGGGTCGAGTACGCGGTCGTGAACGTCGAGACGCTCGGCAAGGTGTTCGGCAAGGGCGAGGTCGACCCGGCCGCGCTGCTCGAGCACGGGCTCGTCCGCAAGGGTCGCCCCGTGAAGATCCTCGGCCGCGGCGAGCTGCAGACCGCGCTCGTCGTGCGTGCCCAGGCCTTCTCGGACACCGCCCGGGCGAAGATCGAGCAGGCCGGCGGCCGGGCGGAGATCATCACCTGACCGGGGTAGGATAGGAACCCGTGCTCAGAGCCTTCGTCAACGCGTTCAAGGTCCCGGACCTTCGCAACAAGATCCTCTTCACGCTGTTCATGATCGCCGTGTACCGGTTCGGCTCGCACGTGCCGGTGCCGGTGGTCGACATCGGGATCCTGCAGACGGCGATGAAGCAGCAGGGTCAGGGCGGCTTCCTGACGTTCATCGACCTGTTCTCGGGCGGCGCGCTCACGCGGATGGCCGTGTTCGGGCTCGGCATCATGCCCTACATCACCAGCTCGATCATCATGCAGCTGCTCACCGTCGTGATCCCGAAGCTCGAGCAGTGGCAGAAGCAGGGCGAGCAGGGCATCAAGAAGATCAACCAGGCGACGCGCTACGTGACGGTCGTCCTGGCGCTCCTGCAGTCGACCGGCCTCGTGTTCCTGTTCCACTCGGCGAACTCGCAGACCGGCCTCGGCGTCGACATCTTCCCGGCCGGGAAGTTCACCGCCGCGAACGTCTCGCTCATCGTGCTCATCATGACGGCCGGCACCGCGATGATCATGTGGATGGGCGAGCTCGTGACGCAGCGTGGGATCGGCAACGGGATGTCGGTCCTCATCTTCACGAGCGTGATCTCGCGGCTGCCGCAGAACGGGCGGGCCATCCTGGTCTCGAGCGGCGGCCTGAAGTTCTCGTTCGTGATCCTGATGGGCCTGCTCATCATCGTCGCGGTCATCTTCCTCGAGCAGGGGCAACGGCGGATCCCCGTGCAGTACGCCAAACGTGTCGTCGGCCGCCGGATGACGAGCGGCGGCAGCACGTACATCCCGCTGAAGGTGAACCAGGCCGGCGTCATCCCGATCATCTTCGCGAGCTCGCTGCTGTACTTCCCGACGCTGCTCGCGAGCGTCTACCACGCCGCGTGGTTCCAGACGTTCGTGAACAACCGGCT
>JBLNAW010000195.1:0-5946 GCA_050259555.1 Solirubrobacterales bacterium | reverse complement strand
AGCAGCGTGTACGCGTCGAGCGGGCTCGACGGCGTCACGACCTTCAGCCCGGCCGTGTGGACGTAGTAGGTCTCGGGGCTCTCGCCGTGGTGCTCCTTGCCCTTGATGCCGCCGAAGGACGGGATCCGGATCGTGACCGGCATCGAGACCCTGCCGCGCGTTCGCTCCCGGTACTTCGCGATGTGGCTGATGACCTGATCGAGCGCGGGGTAGGAGAAGCCGTCGAACTGCATCTCGGCGACCGGGCGCCAGCCGGCCATCGACAGGCCGACGCACATCCCGGCGATCCCGGCCTCGGCGATCGGCGTGTTGAAGACGCGCTCGCGGCCGAACGTGCCCTGGAGGCCTTCGGTCACGCGGAACACGCCGCCGAGATCCCCCACATCCTCTCCGAAGACCAGCACCCGCGGATCGTCGGCGAGCGCGTCCCGGAGCGCGGTGTTCAGCGCGGCGACCATCGTGACCTCAGGCATCGCCAAGCGCCTCCCGCCGCTGGCGGGTCAGCGTCGCAGGCGGCGCCGCGTACACGTGGTCGAAGACCTCTGTGGGCGGCGGGGACCCGAGCGCGATGAGTGCGGCTCGGACCTCTCCCACCCACGTCTCGGCCTCGTGCTCGCAGCCCTCGACGAAGGCGTCGTCCGCGATGCCGGCGCTCGTGAGGTACCGTCGGTAGCGCTCGATCGGGTCGAAGGCGCGCCAGCGCTCGACCTCGTCGGCGGCGCGGTAGCGCGTCGCGTCGTCGGCGGTGGTGTGCGGTCCGATCCGGTAGGTCATCGCCTCGATCAGGGTCGGCCCGCCGCCGGCTCGCGCGCGGTCGACCGCATCCTTGGTCGCCCGGTAGACGGCGAGGACGTCGTTGCCGTCGACGCGGACGCCCGGGAAGCCGTACCCCGCCGCTCGAGCCGCGATCGGCGCCGCGTACTGCTCCCGCGCCGGAACCGAGATCGCCCAGCCGTTGTTCTGACAGAAGAGGATCGCCGGCGTGCCGAGCACGGCCGCCAGGTTCGCCCCCTCGTGGAAGTCGCCCTCGGACGCGGAGCCGTCCCCGAAGTACGCGAGCGAGCACGCGGCCTTCCCGTCGAGCTTGGCCCCGAGGGCCCACCCCACGGCGTGCACGATCTGCGTCGCGACGGGCACGCAGATCGGCGCGAACCCGGTCGCGAAGGGATCGTACGGACCACCGTGCCACGTTCCCCGGTGGTACTGGAGGTACTCGACGGCGTCGACGCCGCGCACGACGGCGGCCGCGAGCTCGCGGAACGAGGGGAACACCATGTCGTCCGGCCCGAGCGCGAACGCGCTGCCGATCTGCGCGGCCTCCTGGCCTTCGAACGGCGGATAGACGGTGAGCTCGCCCTGGCGCTGGAGCGCCACGCACTCGCGGTCGAGCCGCCGAGCGAGGATCATCCAGCGCAAGAGGCTCCGCTGGTCCGGGGCGGGAAGCCCGACGTCCGCGTCTCCGACGGCGGTGCCGTCCGGAGCCACGAGTCGCAGCGTCGGGAAGCCGTCGTCGGCGGGATCGTGCGCGCTCATCGGATGGACTGGAGCCGGATCGGCGAGAGCATATACACTCCGGCGCCATGGTCCCCTCGGCGGAGCTCCGCGTCTTCCAGCCCCTCGAGGCCTTCTCGGCCGAGGAGCAGACACACTGGGAGCGGTACATCCTCGGAGGCGGCGCCGTGACGCCGCCGCGACCGATCTACCGGCAGCAGGTCACCCCTCGGCGCCTCGGCTTCCTGTTCCCGGCCTCGGGCGAGGGGGCGCTCGTCAAGCTCGTCGACGGGACGTACTACGTGTGTCCGCTCCGGACCAGGATGCGGACGCTCGCGGGGCTCCTCGCCTTCCGCGAGACCGCGCCGTTCGAGGGCAGCGAAGGGTTCCTCTCGCGCGAGGAGGCCAAGCGAGCCTCGAAGGAGCTCGGGAAGCTCCGCCGCCGCAACCCCGACCAGTTCGCATGCGTCATGGAGAGCCCCTGGCACGTGCCGGTCCGGTGGTTCGTGCTCTTCGACGACGAGGACCGTCGCATCCTCGAGCGCGAGGGGCGGCACCGGCTCGCCTACCTCACGACCGCCCGCAAGGCCGTGCGGCGCGCCGAGCGCGCGATCCCCGCGCTCCGCCGATCCGACCTCGGACCGGTGGCCGGACTGATCGTCGAGTTGCACCAGTGGCTGTCGACGTTCGATCTCCGATCGCTGGTGGAGCTCGACTACGACGGCCTGTGCGACTTCATGACCTGGGACGAGTTGGACGACGATCGCAGTGCTCGCGACGTGCAGGAGGCCGTGAAGGCACTGTCCTCGGACGAGCTCCCGCGTTCGGCCGAGTTGTATCAGTCGGTGATCTCCCGCTGGGCCGAGGCGCGGAGCCACGAGGGCCTCAACTGACGGCGAGGTCGGTCCGAGGGCTCGACGGGTGAGTGGCCAGGGGCAGAATCGAACTGCCGACACCGCGGTTTTCAGCCGCGTGCTCTGCCATCTGAGCTACCTGGCCCTCGCGCGGCTGACGGGCTTCGATCCCGCGATCTTCGCCTTGACAGGGCGATGAGGACTCCGGACTCCTCCACAGCCGCGTATTCGGTTGTCCGTGCCCCCAACGGGATTCGAACCCGTGTCGCCGCCTTGAAAGGGCGAAATCCTAGGCCGCTAGACGATGGGGGCCCGGGCGTACCAGCACCCCCCACCCGGGGGCAGCCGCGGAAGTATAGCGCCCGGGACCCGCGCCCCGACCGTCAGGTCGCGCGGTCCGAAGACGCACGGAGCAGGTCGCCGCTGCGGAGGGGGGTGTCGACCTCGAGCTCGAGCACGTGGCGAGCGCCTCGGCGAGGCAGCAGCACTCGGCCCGGGGGCACGCGCACGACCTCGAGGACGCGAAGGCCGGCGTCGAGGAAGGCGACCGCGATCTCGAACCGCATGCCGATCGTGTGGACCGAACGCGTCCGCTCGAGCAGGAGCGCAGAGTCCGGAGCCAGATGGTCCCGTCCGAGGAGCCCTCGTGCGCGCTCGCGGCGGGTGGTCGGCACATCGGCGCGAAGCCGGATGCCACGCTCGCCGACCATCGTCACGACCTCCACCCTCGAACGGTAGCGCCCCCGTCGGACAGGAGATCCTGCCGCTCCGGCCGAGCCCTACAGGTCGTGCGGTGACCCCGGGTGCGGCCCGGGATCGGCGAGCGCGGGCTCGGGCAGGAGGCTCGCGGAGAGGGCCGGAAGCCCGGGTACATGCTCGGCCCCGACCCGGTAGAGCAGGCCGCCGCCGATCACGCACGCGACGGCGGTCGCGATGTACAGGATCCGGAAGTCGACGATGTCGACCAGGACCGCTCCGATGCCGATCGACAGCGAGTAGGGGAGTGTCGTGATCGCCTCGGAGGCGGTGAAGACGCGGCCCTGCAACTCGACCGATGTGCGCCGTTGCAGGAGCGTCTGGTACGCCACGAAGTAGAAGGCCACGAACGTCCCCGACAGGATCGCTCCCGGGAGGATGATCGCGAGGTTCGCGGTCGCGTCGAGGCCGACCGCGACCCCGAAGCCCACGAGCGCGGCCGCCGCGAGGCGGACCTCTCCGAGCCGGGCCATCACGGCCGCCGCGACGAGCCCGCCCCCGATGGCGCCGACACCTTCCACGGTCGAGAGCACGCCGAGGAACTCGGGTTGCCGGTGCAGTCCCTCCTCGATGAGGGCGAACACCGCGACCTCGACGATGCCGAGGACCATGAGCACCGCGGCCGTATAGAAGACGACCCTTCGCAGGTCGAGCGTGCGAAGGATGTGCCGCAGACCGGCGGTGAGCTCGCCGCGGAGCGGTCCCTCGGTCTCGGAGCGCTCGAAGCGCTCGGACCGGATGAACCACAAGATCAGGGCCGAGAGGAAGAAGGCCGACGCATCGAGCACCGCGACGGCACCGCCGCCCCACAGTGCGTACAGTCCGGCGCCCGCGAGGGGACCGACGATGCGCAGGCCGTGACGGAGTGACTCGAGGAGGCCGTTCGCCTCCGGAAGTTGATCCGCCGGCAGCATCGACACGAGGAGCCCCGAGCGGGCTGCGAAGAACACGATCTGCACCGCCCCGTAGAAGAACGCAACGACGTAGATGATCCAGGCGTCGGCCTTGCCGTGAACGAGGAGCAGGCTGAGCGCGATCCCCATCGTCACGAAGTCGTTGACGATCATGATCGTGCGCCGGGGGAAACGGTCGATGAGCGGACCCGCGAGCGGGGTGACCACCGCCGGGATCGAGTAAACGAGGAACACCGCGCCGGCCGCCCCGCTCGAGCCGGTGACGTCCTTCACCCAGATCCCGAGCACGAGGACCAGCGCGACGTCCCCGAACATCGTGAGGGTCTGGGCCGCGAGGAGACGCCGGAAGTCCCGATGGCGGAGCAAGGTCCGAAAGCCCGCTCGCTTCCCGTCGGGGGATGCCTCGCCCAGGACGATGCCGGGTCGATCTTCGAGTTCCGAGGCTCCCTGCGCCGCATGCATCGGCGCCGGCATCGGGTCCTCGGTGGCCACCGGGTGCGTCCGCACGAACCCCATCGTCTGCTCGGTCCCGGGGGCCGTGGACACCTGCGGACGCCGTCGCATGGCCCCGATCACGA
This sequence comes from Solirubrobacterales bacterium, assembly GCA_050259555.1. Classification (GTDB taxonomy): domain Bacteria; phylum Actinomycetota; class UBA4738; order UBA4738; family HRBIN12; genus HRBIN12. Next base: position 1,353 of record JBLNAW010000195.1, on the reverse strand, counting down.
ACCAGGAGATCCCGGCGAGCGCCGCGAGGTCCCCGATGCTCACGGCCTGGTGGATCGGGGCCCCGATCCCGATGATGTCGGCGAAGATCAGGAGCTGATCTCCCGGTCCCTTGAGGTGGTGCTTGGGTGAGTCAAGGGACCTCAGCTCCGAAAGGGTGTCGGCCTGCCCCGAGGCCACGACCGCTTCGCGGGTCACCGGCATCCCCTGGTTCACGGTGATCACGAGGAAGTTCATCCAGAGCCCGATCAGCACGAGCACGAAGCCGGGCAGGGCGCGGTTGGCCAAACACACGATGAACAGGCAGATGAACGAGCAGGTGAGCACGAGGTCGCCCGCGGCTCCGGAGACCGGTGCGAACTGCAGGGCCACCCCGAGCAGGCCCACCCATCCAAGGGCGAACCGCGTCTCGGCAAGGTGGGAGAACCGGCCCCCGGCGAGCAGGCCCAAGATCACCGCCCCCGCGAGGCTGACCACGAGCAGTCGGAGCATCGTTTCCCCTTTATGACACGCGGTCCTCGGCGTGCCAACGACCTTCGCGAGGGATATCGGAAGGGGATGAGGGCCGCTTGAGCCGCTCGAGCATCCCCCTGATGGCGGACGCTCGAGCTCGTCAGGGTCCCCTCAAGTGGCGACAGCACGCGCCCGATACCTCTCGAAACAGACGGAAGAAGGAGGCTCCACCGGTGCCGAGGTACCGTCGGGTCCTGGCCCGGCTCGGCTGGCTGGCCGTCCTCGTGATGGCCGTCGGCGCGGGCTGGAAGACGAACTGATCACGGGAGTGGACGAAGCGGCACGACCGGATCCACCACGGCTTCGTGCCCGATGAGCACCCGGAGGACGTCCGGGAAGTCCAGTCGGTGCGTCCCCGCGCCGTACCCCGCGGAGTCCACGACCATCGGGGGGAGCTCGCCGTAGCCCTCGACGGTGCCGGCGAGGATCGCCGCGCCGGTCGAGGTCGTGAGCTCGGCCGCCGCCCCCTTCGAGTACATCGGCGCGCCCTTCAGCAACTCAACGACGACCGGCGAGGGGATCGGCAACGCGCCGTGCTCGGTCCTCACCATCCCGAGTCCGGTGGGGACCGCGGATGCGAAGACCCGCCCGACGTCGAGCAGGGCGAGGGCGAGGGCCGTGCCGACGATGTCGACGAGCGAGTCGACCGCGTCCGCCTCGTGGAACGTCACCGACTCGACCTCTTTGCGATGCACCTTCGCGTCGGCCTCGGCGAGGGCGCGGAAGATGCGATGCGCCAGGCGGAGGGCCTCGGGCGGCAGGTCGGCGCCGTCGAGGAGCGCGCGGATGCTCGCGTAGGTGCGGATCACGCCGACCGAGGCCGTGCGCACGCTGATCCGGAG
>JBLNAW010000194.1:0-20635 GCA_050259555.1 Solirubrobacterales bacterium | reverse complement strand
GGGCTGGCGGCTGCCGGTCCGCGGGGTCGTGCCGAGCGCGGGCGCCGGCTTCGTCGTCGTGCTCTGCGGCGACATGCAGCGCATGCCCGGTCTCGGCCGCACGCCGGCGTTCATGGCGGTCGACATCGACGAGCAGGGACGGACCGTCGGCCTGTTCTGAACCTAGCTCGCGAGGATCGCGGGACCCTCGACGAGGATCCACAGCGCCCGGGTGATGGCCTCGGCGCGTTCGAAGTCGAAGATCCCCGGGCCGTCGGGCGCGGCCTCCCAGACCGAGCCGCACGCCGCGCAGGTCCACAGCGTCTGGGGCCGCACGTCCTCGCCCCTCGGCGGCGCACAGGTGTGCACGTACTCCACGGGTTCCTCCCCCGAATCACACGCATGTGATTCGGGCGGAGCATAGCAGCCCCGTCGGCCGAGGGGAACGTACCGACCTCGGCCCTACGCGCGAGGTCGCCGCTTCTCGGGGTCGTAGACCGAGAGCTCGGCGACGGTCGCCGGCACGGTTCCGTCGCCGAGGGCGACCTCGAGCGCCGTGCCGTCGGCGGCGTGCGCCGTATCGAGCGTCGCGATGCCGATCACGCCGAAGCGGGGGCTGTCCGCCGGGCTCGTGAGCGTCCCGACGGGCTCCCCACCCCTCGTGACCGCGGCCCCGTACTCGGGGACCTCCGGCCCCTCGAGACGCAGGGTCTTCAGTCGCTTCGACGGCGCCTGCGCGACCGAGCGGAGCGCGTCCGCGCCGAGGAAGCCCGCATCGAGCTTCACGACGCGATCGAACGACACGTCGTACGGCGTTCCCTCCCCCGCCTGGTAGTCGAAGCCGAACACGACCATCCCGGACTCGATCCGGGCGACCTCGATCGCGTGGGTGCCGAACACGCCGACCCCCGCCGCGCGGAGCGCGCGCCACATCCGCACCGTATCCTCGGGGTCGGCGATCAGCTCGTACCCGAGCTCGCCCGAGAAGCCGGTGCGCAGCACCCAAGCCGAGATGCCGGCGACCTCCGCGCGCTCGGGCCAGAACCCGAAGTACGGCAGCTCCGACAGATCCCGATCGGTCAGCGGGGCGAGGACCTCGCGCGAGCGCGGTCCCTGGACCGAGATCAGCGGCATCCCGCGGGTACGATCGGTCCAGGCGACGTCGAGCCCGCCGAACGCGTCGGCGAACCATGCCTCGTACCCCGGTTGGTTCGTCATCACCCAGCAGTGGTCGGGGCCGTGCACGTAGACGACACCGTCGTCCAGCATCCGACCCTCCGCGTCTACGAAGGCCCCGTACCGCGCCCGTCCCGGCCCGAGCGCGCGCAGGTCGTTCGTGAAGATCCGCTGCACGGCCTCGAGCGCTCCCGGGCCCGTCAGGTCCCACTTGACGAGCGGGTAGACGTCCCACATCGCGACGCCGGTCCGGACGGCCTCGTACTCGGCCGCGGGATCGCCCAGGGTGGCGGTCCACAGCCATCCGTCGAAGTCCTCGAACGTCGCCCCCTCTTCGGCCTGCACCTCGTGCAGCACCGACCTCACCGGCTCGTCGGGCATCCGATCCTCCTCCCGGTCCGGACTAACTGCGGGGTCGCGTCTTCTGGGTGTCGTAGAGCGGCAGCGCGTCGACGGCGGCGGGCACCGAGCCGTCGCCGAACGCGACATCCAGGGTCGCGCCCGGGGTCGCGAGGTCGGCGCGCACGATCGCCATCCCGATCTTCCCGAACCTCGGGCTGTCGGTCGGGCTCGTGAGCGTCCCGACCTCCTCCCCGTCCTTCGTCACGGCCGCTCCGTACTCGGGCAGCGCCTCGGCCTCGTACCGGAGCGTGACGAAGCGGTTCGGCGGCTCCTTCGCGACCTCGGCCAGCTTCGCCTTTCCGACGAACTCGACCGGCGCCTCGAGCGCGACCAGCTTCTCGAAGTTGAAGTCGTACGGCGAGCGCTGGTGCGCCTCATAGTCGTAGTCGGTGACGATGAGGCCGGCCTCGATGCGCAGGATCTCGATGGCCTCGACGCCGAACGGCGTGACGCCCGCTCCGATCACCGCGTTCCACAGGTTCGCGGCATCGGCCGGGTCGGTGAGGAACAGCTCGAACCCGAGCTCGCCGCCGTAGGCCGTCCGCGAGAGGTAGACGGGTACGCCGCCGACCTCGACGGGCTCGGGGATGAAGCGGAAGTACTTCAGGGCCTCGCGGCTGATGTCCGCGTCGGTGAGCGACTGCACGACCTCGCGCGAGCGCGGCCCGATCACGCCCAGGTGGGGCATCTCGGGCGCGATCCACTCGACCTCGACGTCGTAGCCCTCCAGCATCTCGGCGAAGTAGTCCTGGTGGTCCTTTCCGTTCGTCATGACCCAGCAGTGGTTCGGGCGGCCGGTGTTGTAGACCGTCCCGTCGTCCACCATGAGGCCGTCGTCGTCGAGGAAGACGCCGTATCGAGCCTGACCGACGGCGATGCTCGTCGCGTCGTTCGAGAAGACGTGCTGTGCGGCCCTCCTCGCGTCCGGTCCCCGGAAGTCCCACTTGTTGAGCGGCGACACGTCCCAGACCGCGACGTCGTCGCGAGCGGCCGCGTACTCCTTCTGCACGTCGCCGAAGCTCTCGAGCCAGAGCCACCCCCCGTCCTCCAGGTGGGTGCCGCCCTGTGACGCCGTGACCTCGTGGAACGCCGTCTTCATCGCTTCTTCGGACATGGCTTCCCCCATCGCGCGACCTTCGAGGGCGCTATCCAAGCACGGTCTTGACTCACCGTTCAAATCCCGCGCGGCTCAGCGACGCGGGAACCGGGTCACACCCTCCTCGGTGACGAGCGCGTCGACCGGCAGATCGGTGGTCCCTCGAGGCACGGCCTCGACGGCCTGGACCTGGAACCCGATCGCGACCCGGAACGTGTCCGGGCGGGTCCGACGGAACAGGCGGTCGTAGTACCCGCCCCCGTAGCCGACCCGGAAGCCCCGACGATCGAACGCGACCCCCGGCGTGACGACGGCGTCGAGCTCGGTGTCCGCCAGCACCGGGCCGGCCGCAGGCTCGAGCGCCCCGAACGCCGTCGTGATCACCGCCTCTCCCGGCCGGTACCCGACCGCCTCGATCTCTCCCCCCGAGATGCGCGGGAGGCAGAGCCGCACGCCGCGCGCGATGAGGCCGTCGAGGATCGGCTCGGTGTCGACCTCGGAGCCGAACGAGGAGAACGCCATCACGGTCCGCGCCTCGGCGACCTCGGGGAGGGCGAGCAGTCGCTCGGCGATCCGGCCGCTCCGCTCGGCGCGGTCCCGCTGCGGCATCGCGTCGCGGCGGACGAGCATCTCTTCGCGCAGGGCGCGCTTCTGCTGCTTCAGCCGGTGCGAGGGGATCACGGGCGATCCCGCATGTGGGGGAAGACCTCCTCGGCGATCATCTCGACCCGATCGGGGGAGCCGGCCGGAACGAGCACCGCCCACTCGGCGCCGGCCGTCCCGAGGCCCTCGAGCCACCAGATCAGCGAGTGCGCGCTCCCCGCCCAGACGTTCGTCTCGAGCATGTTCTTCCGGAACCGGTCGTTGAGCATCGCGCCGGCCTCGTCCTCGTCCCTGCCGACCACGACGATGCCGGCCCAGGTCGCTTGCACCGCGCGGCCCCGCTCGGCCGCCGTCTGCCGGAGGAGGTTCGCCTTCGTCGCGAACTCGGGGATCGACATCCCCCAGCCGTTCCAGGCATCGGCCTCGGCGGCGGCGATCCGCACGACGGCGTCGGCGAACCCACCGATCCACACCGGCGGACCGCCGGGGATGCTCGGCCCTGGCAGCACGGGGCCGTGGACGGCCGGCACCCGGTCCCCGCCCGGCCATGCCTCACCCCGCAGGAGGTGCTTCACCGCGCGGACGGTCTCGACGACGTGGACGCGGCGCTCGGCCTTGTCGAGGTACGGCAGGCCGTAGGCGTCGTGCTCGGGCTCGTCGATCGGGTCGCCGGTCCCGATGCCGAGGATCATCCGGCCGCCGCTCAGATCGTCGAGCGACACGGCGAGCTTGGCGAGCAGTCCCGCCGGCCGAAGCGACGCTCTCGTCACGAGCGTGCCGATCGCGATGCGCTGGGTCGCGGCGGCGACGGCCGCCAGCATCGAGAAGGCCTCCAGCGACGCGCGGTCGCGTGGCGCGCCGGGCGGGAAGAAGTGGTCGAAGGCGAACACGCCGTCGTAGCCGAGATCCTCGGCGTGACGGGCGAACGCGAGGACCTTCGCGGGGTCGCCCGAGAACAGCGGCAGGACGAGCCCGACCTTCACGTCCCGTCCTCGCCCCGAGCCCCCGACACCTTCACGGCAGGCGTCCCAGCTCCTCGAGCGCGAGGGCGGCCGCCCCGACCGCGCCCGCGTCGTTCCCGAGCTGCGCCGCGACGATCGGCACCGAGGGGCGCCGGTCGGGTGCCTCGACCGTGTCGTGGAACGCGATCCGTGCGGGTCCGAGCAGCAGATCGCCGGCGGCGACGGCCCCGCCGCCCACGATGACGACCTGCGGATCGAGCACGTTCACCAGCCCCGCGATCCCGATGCCCAGCCGGGTGCCCACGACGCCGAGGATCTCGACCGCCGCGCGGTCGCCCTCGATCGCTGCCCGCGTCACGATCGCGCCGGTCGCCGCGTCGGGATCGCCCGCCAGGCGCGCGATCGCCCCGGACGGATCCTCCCGCGCGGCCTCGCGCCCGAGGCGTCCGATCGCCGTCCCCGACGCCACCTGCTCCCAGCACCCTCGGTTCCCGCACCCGCAGAGGGGCCCGAGCGGCTCGACCACCACGTGGCCGATCTCCGCCGCGTAGCCGTTCGCACCGCGGAACAGCCGTCCGTCGATGATGATGCCGCCGCCGATCCCGGTGCCGACCGTGACCAGCAGCACCTGCCGGTACCCTCGGCCCGAGCCGAACCGGAACTCGCCGTAGGCGGCCACGTTCGCGTCGTTGTCCAGCTGACACGGCACGCCGAGCGCCGAGCGCATGTGCTCGGCGATCGCGAGGTCGCGCCACGCGAGGTTCGGCGCGAACCGCAGGATGCCGCTCGAGACGTCCACCATGCCGGCCGCGCCGATGCCCACGGCGAGCACCTCGCCGGTCATCAGCCCGCGGGCGGCCTCGACCATCGCGTCGAGGGTCGCCGTCTGGTCGTCCGCCGGCGTGGGCGCCTCGGCGCGCGCCAGGATCTCGCCGTCGCGCGCCACCCGGACGGCGAGGATCTTCGTCCCGCCGACGTCGAGGCCGACCGCCTGACCGTGATCCGTCATCGGCTCGTGCTCAGGCCGCCGCCGTCACGTGATCTCGATGCGGCGAAGGACGCCGTCCGTCGGCTCCTCCTCGAAGTCCTTCGCGCGGTTGTCCATGACGGCGCGCGCCGCGAGGAAGAACTCCTGGGCGGCCTTCAGCAGGTGCTCGAGCACATCGGGGGCCGCTCCTTGCACGGTCGAGAGCGCGAGCCCGATCGGGCAGAACGCGACGTTGCAGACGTGCTCGCGGGGCGCGGTCTCGGACGCGGTCTCGGGCTCGGGCGGCGCCGAGGCGGGCGCGGTCGTGCGTGGGGCGCGCGTGCGCCGCGCGCCGGTGGTGGTCTCGGCCATCAGGTCCTCCCGGACTGCGCGGAGCCGGGAACGGGCTCGCGCGCGAAGGCGATCTCCAGATGATCGCCGACGAAGTTCGCCCCCCGCACCTCGAGGCGCTGGAGGGTCGCGGGCAAGATGAGGTTCCGCTTGTACGTGCCGACCCGGACGAAAAGCTCGTCACCGCGTCGGTGGATATCCATGTCCTCCCGTGAGACGAACGGCAGGCGCATGACGAGCACGTAGCCGCCGGCCCGCCGCCGCACCCGGATCGGCTCGTCCCGGTAGAAGACGGCCGCGACGTTCCGCTCGCCGTACACCTCGAGACCCATGTCCTCGAGCAGGTCGACGCCGACCATCTCCCGGTCGAACAGCCGGGCGGTGAGGATCGGCACCGGCTCGAACGACTCCCGCACGGTCCGCAGGTGCTCCGCCTGGATGTCCTTCCACTTGCCGAAGTAGGGATCGGTGACGTCGTCGGGGATGATCCGATTCACGACGACCGCATCGACGCGGTACCCGAACAGCCCGAGGTACGTGTAGGTCCGCCGAGCCTCGGAGATCACCATCTTCTCGGGATTCACGACGAGGCGCACCGACGAGGTCTTCTCGTCGGTGAGGATCCGGCGGACGGCATCGAGGTTGCGGTGGAGCCGCTCGACCGCGCCGAAGAACCGGTCGCCGGCGATCGGGAGCGAGGTCATCTTCGCCACCACCGGCCGCACGCCCCTCACCACTCGACGCTGGATCGGGAAGATCCGCTCGATGTACCAGGACATGATCTCGGGCAGCGAGAGCAGGCGGAGCGTCTCGGCGGTCGGCGCGCAGTCCACGACGAGGAGGTCCCACGCCTCCTCCTCGACGTGGGTCTTCACGTCGATCAGCGAGAAGATCTCGTCGAGCCCGGGGATCACGGACAGCTCCTCGGCCTGGATCGTCTCGACCCCCGCCCAGTTCATGAGCTGGATCATGTACTCCTGGATCTCGCGCCAGTTGGCCTCGAGCCGGGACTGCGCGTCGATCTGCTCGGCCCACAGGTTCGGGGCGATGAGCGTCGGGTGGTCCCCGATCGGCACGTCGAAGGAGTCCGCGAGGGAATGCGCCGGGTCGGTGCTCATCACGAGCGTCCGGTGACCGGCCTGCGCGGCCCTGACGGCGGTCGCGGCGGCGACGGTGGTCTTGCCGACGCCGCCCTTCCCGGTGAACAGCAGCACCCGCATGCCGACCAGACTACCCAGTCCCCCGGATGCGGATGCACGACGGTCGGGTCAGCCGAGCTCGACGCGCCGCTTCAAGCCCTCGAGCGCGTTGTCGATCACACGCTTCGCCCCCTGGGTACGGACGAACCCCGGGAGCAGCACCCCGAGCTCGACCGCCAGGCGGTACGTCACCGTCGTCTCGCCCTCGAGCTCGTCGAGCAGGTACTCGCCGGTGATCTTGGTCACCGCGCCGCGGGCCTCGGTCGAGACCCACGACATCCCGGTGTCGCCGGGCGCGTAGCGATACGCGAGGGTGTAGTCGGCGCGCCCGAGCATCGGCACGTCCACCTCGAACGCCACCTTCGTGCCGATCCCACCGTCCCCGCGCTCGACCACGCGAGCGGACTTGACGTCGGCCCACTCGGGATAGGCCTCGTAGTCGGTCAGGACGTCCATGATCTCGGCGGGCGACGCCTCGATCCGGATGGAGCCCTCCGTCTGCTCAGCCATCGACCCGATGCTACCCGCCGCGGGTGATCGGGAGCGCGAGCAGCGTCGCGAGCACCACCGAGACGACCACGAGCCCCACCGAGGCCCAGAGCAGGACCCGTGAGCTCACGACCGGCTCCTCGCCGGCGGCGATCCGTCGCGCGTCGATCGCCGAGATCGCGTACACCCCGACCGCCGAGACCCCGTACAGGCCGAGCAGCGCCCCGCCCTTCCCGAGCCCGCCGCTCGACCTCGACAGGAACAGGACGACGACCGCCCCGAACGTCCAGACGAACAGCGCCATCCGGGCGACGCCGTCCAGCTTGCGCCCGGCCATCCAGTGCCCGAGCCCCGGGAGCAGGAGCGACCACCCCACCGCGCGGGCGGACGAGATCTCGACCCGCGTCTCGGGCTCGGCGAACAGTTGAGCGAACGGGGTGCCGCACACCTCGCACCGGTCGAGCTCGATCGCGTTCACGTGGTCGCAGGACGGGCATGTCCAGGTCGGCACACCCTCGCGCTGCCCGGGCTGCGCCGGCGCCACGCCGACCGGCATCCGCGAAGGAGCGGGCTCCTCGCGCAGGGGCCGCAAGCACTGGCCGCACCATTCCGCGTCCGCGGCGACGAGCGCGCCGCAGCTCGGGCAGCGCCGTTCGGTTTGGCTCACGACTCGGGAGCGTACCCCCGCCGATGCCCGCCGCCGGGGAGGCTCACGACACCGCCGAGCGGAGCCAGCCGGCGAGCTCCGCGGCCGCCCTCGGCCAGGTGTGGTCGCGCTCGACGCGGGCCCGGCCGGCGCGGCCCATCGCCTCGGCCCGGGCGGGATCCGCGAGGAGCCCGGCGACCGCGTCCGCCACCTCGCGGACCCGGCTCCCCCGCACGAGGATCCCGGTCTCGCCGTGGACGAGCGCCTCGCGCGCTCCGCCCGAGTCGCCCACCACGACCGGCCGGCCGCAGGCCGCGGCCTCGATGAAGACGTTGCCCCACCCCTCGACCTCGAACCCGCCGAGCCGGTCCCGGCACGGCATCGCGAACACGTCGCCGAGCCGGTAGTACCTCGGGAGGTCCTCCTCGGACACCTGGCCGGTGAAGACGACCGAGCCGGGCGGCGCGAGCTCCTCCGCCATGCGCTCGAGCGCCGTCCGATAGGGACCGCCGCCCACGACCACCAGGGTGGCGTCCGGGACCCGTCGCCGGATCGAGGCCATCCCGCGGATCAGGACGTCCTGGCCCTTACGGGCGACGAGCCGGCTCACGCACACGACGACCCGCCGGTTCCCGAGGCCGTGCCGCTCGCGCAGATCCTCGACGGGGAGGTCCGGCCGGAAGGTCTCGAGGTCGGCGCCCGGGTACATCACCGAGACCGGGACGCCCTCGGGCACCGCCGTGCGGACGACCCGGGCGATGAAGGCGCTGCACATGACCGGCACCCGGGCGGCTCGGGCCGTCGCCCGGCGCATGAGCGTGTGGGCGCCCGGCGCGATCGAGAGCCAGTACTCGAAACCGTGGGCCGCCGAGAGGTAGGGGGTCCCGCGACTCGCGAGGCCCGGACCGAGGAGCCCCAGCGGGTACGTCGCGCCGAACAGGACGACCTCGGCGTCGGTGGCCGCGACCGCCTCGCGCACGCGGCCCGCGGTCTCGGGCGTGGGCCACAGGAAGCGCTCGGGCTGGCGGAGCACGGGGTAGGGCGCGGCCTGGTCGAACGCGGCCGCGCCGTCCCAGTCCGGACAGAGCACGCTCACGCGACCGGGCGGCAGGTGCCGGACGAGGGCCTCGAGGGTCCGCTGGATGCCGCCCACCCTCGGCGGATAGTCGTTGGTGACGAGGAGCGTCCGCGGAACGTCCACGGGCGCCTATCCTCGCAGACGTGGATCGCGATGCGCGGGAGCGCCAGGTCCGGGCCCTCGACGACGAGCGCGGCGCGCTCGGGCTCAGTGGGTTCCGGGTGGTCGAGGTTGGCGGGGCGGACGCCGGCCCGTGGCTCCACGACCTCGTGACGGCCGCGGTCGAGGGGCTCGAGCCCGGCACCGCCGTCCGGTCGCTCCTGCTCGGACCCACGGGACGGATCCGAGCCGACCTGCACGTGCTGCGCGTGGACGAGGGCTTCCTGCTCGTGCAGGCTCTCGACCAGCCGCGCGCGATCCAGGACCTCCTCGCGCCCTACGTCCTGTCGAGCGAGGTCGCCCTGCGCGAGGTGGCGCTGCCCGCCCTCGTCGCCGTCCCCCGGACGGGATCGTGGGGGTTCACCGGCGCGGACGCGGCCGGGCTCGAGCGGGTCGAGCCCGAGACGGTCGAGGCCTGGAGGATCCGGCGCGGTATCGCGCGGTTCCCAATCGACCTCGACGAAGACTCCCTACCAGCGGAGGCGGGTCTCGACGACGAGGTCACGATCGATCACACGAAGGGCTGCTACCTCGGCCAGGAGGCGGTCGCCAAGGTGCGGAACTTCGGACACCCGACGCGGGTGGTGCTGATGCTGTCGGCCGATCGTCCGGTCGAGGCGAACCGGCCGGTGCTCGCCGGCGACCTCGAGACAGGCCTCCTGACCAGCGTCGATACGTCCGGCGACGCGGTCTCGGCGCTCGCCCGGGTCCGGTGGGGCGCGCGCGAGGCGGATCTGCGCACGGCCGACGGGGTTCGGCTCCGGCGCCGCTGACCGTCTCGAGCCGGCCGGGCGCGGGCACCGATACTCCAAGCGGTCCGACATTTCAAGACTTGGATTGCCGACGGCGCAGTGGCAGCATCGATCACGCCTACCCGCGCGGCCGACGTGAGGCCGACTCGACAGGCACGCATGTTCGGCCCGAGGCAGGAGTGACCGTGAACAAGGAACGCGTCGCCGGCATCGACCTGAAAGCTCTCCCGATCAACCCTTCCCCACCCGACATGTGGCAAGACAAGGCGGCGTGCTACGGCATCGACCCCGACGTCTTCTTCCCGACCTCCGAGGAGGAGGCGGGTCCCGCGCTCGCGTACTGCGGCGCCTGCCGGATCAAGGAGACGTGTCTCGCCTGGGCGCTCAAGAACGGCGAGCGCTACGGCGTCTGGGGCGGCCTGACCGAGCAACAGCGTCGCCGGGTCGTCCGCTTCGTCGCCTGACCCGACTGCTGGTCACCTCGGGACCCCGGCCCCCATACTGGCGAGGCCCATGAACCCGCTCATCGTGCGTTCGACGGCGCCCCTGCGCATCAGCTTCGTGGGAGGCGGCACCGACTTCCCCCACTACTACGAGCGTCACGGGGGCGCCGTGCTCTCGGCGACGATCGATCGTCACGCCTACGTGACGGTCACGCCCCGGGACGACCGAGAGGTGAGGATCCGCTCGCTCGACCTCGGTCATCTCGTCGAGTACCACCTGGACGAGGGTCCGACCTTCGACGGCGTGATGGATCTCGCGAAAGCCGCGATCCTCCGCATGGGTGTCGAGCGCGGGCTCGAGATGGAGATCCGCTCGGACGCTCCGCCGGGGAGCGGGCTCGGGGGGTCCTCCGCGCTCGTCACCGCGGTGGTCGGCGCACTCGCGGCGCTCCTCGATACGACCCTCACCGCCGAGGAGGTCGCCCGGCTCTCGTACACGATCGAGCGGGAGGATCTCGGGATCGCCGGCGGCTGGCAGGACCAGTACGCGGCCGCGTTCGGCGGGTTCAACCTCATCGAGTTCTCCGAGACCGGCGTCTCGGTGACTCCCGTGCGCTGTGCTGGCGAGGAGCTCGTGCGCCTCCGCTCGCACCTGCTCCTCTGCTCCACGGGGACGGTGCGCACGGACCTCGGCCTCATCGACACCCAGATCCGGCTCTACCACGAGGGTCGCGAGGAGACGCTCGTGGGCATGAAGCACCTCCACGAGATGGCGTACGAGATGCGCGACGCGCTCGAGGCGGGCGACCTGGACGCGCTCGGCGCGCTGCTCCACGAGGCGTACGAGAACAAGAAGCGGATGAACCCCCATATCGCCGACGGCACGCCGATCGAGGCGCTCTTCGAGGTCGCGCGCGAGGCGGGGGCGGCCGGCGGCAAGATCTGCGGAGCGGGCGGCGGCGGCTACCTGCTGCTCGCCTGTTCGCCCGAGCGTCAGCCGTGGGTCCGCTCGGCGCTCGAGGCGCACGGAGCGGCGTTCGCGGATTTCGCGTTCTCGCCCCTCGGGGTGCGGGCGCGCGTCGCCGAGCGGGTCTGGAGGCCCACCGCATGAGCCGGCGCTTCGTGCTCGCGGACAGGGACGGCACGATCAACGAGCAGCTCGACTACGTCTTGTCCCCCGACCAGATCCGGCTCATCCCCGGCGCCGCGGACGCGCTCCGCGAGCTCCGTGCGCTCGGCCTCGGCGTCGTCGTGGTGACGAACCAGTCCCCCATCGCCCGCGGTTGGCTGACGCCCGCACAGCTCGAGTCGATCCACGATCGACTCTCGGAACTCCTTCGGGACGACGGTGCGACCGTCGACGGCTACTACACGTGCCCGCACGAGCCGGACGACGGGTGCGAGTGCCGCAAGCCGGGAACGGCGCTCGCGATGCGGGCGGCGGCCGAGCACGGCTTCGATCCCGCCGAGGCGTTCGTGGTCGGCGACCATCGCGTCGACGTCGAGATGGGGCGTCGGCTCGGCGCGAGGACGATCCTCGTGCTGACGGGGCACGGGCGAGAGGAGCTCGCGGCGGCGGCGGCGTTCGCCGACCACGTCGCTGCCGACCTCGCCGAGGCGGCCGCGATCATCCGCGAGGAGATCCTCGCGCAGGTGGAACGATGAACGCCGACCGGGTCCGCGCCTACCTCGAGGAGATGGCCGACACCGCACGTCGCACCGCCGATGCGTGTGCCGACGACGTCGCGCGAGCCGCCGAGGTCCTGGTGAACGCGCTCCTCGACGGCGGGAAGATCCTGCTCTGCGGCAACGGCGGCAGCGCCGCCGACAGCCAGCACCTCGCCGCCGAGTTCGTCAGCACGCTCACCGTCGAGAACCGGCGCCCGGCGATCCCGGCGATCGCGCTCACGACCGACACGTCGATCCTCACCGCGATCGCGAACGACTTCGGCTTCGAAGGCGTCTTCGCCCGTCAGGTCGAGGCGTTGGGTCGCACCGGCGACGTCCTCATCGGGATCTCGACGAGCGGGAACTCCACCGACGTGCTCCGAGCCGTCGACGAGGCGAAGGCGCAGGGGATGCGCACGATCGCGCTCACGGGCGCGACGGGCGGCGCGCTCACACCGATCGTCGATGTCGCGATCCGCGTGCCGAGCCGCGAGACCTCCCACATCCAAGAGTGCCACATCGCGATCGGCCAGCTCCTCGCTTTCATGGTCGAGGAAGCGCTCTCCCCGCAGACCTGATCGCGCTCAGGTCGCCGAGGGATCGTCCTCGTAGACGCCGAACGTGTTGCCCTCGGTGTCTCGGCAGTACGCCATGTACCCCACGCCGGGGATCGGCATCTTCTGCGTGAGCGCCTCGCCGCCGGCCGTGGCGATCCTGCCGAGCGCCTCGTCGACCGAGTCCACACCCACATGGATCCATGCGGACATGCCCCCGCGACGCGTGAGCGCCCCGTTGATGCCCGGCTCGCCGTCCGGACCGGTCGTGGCGAGCCAGTAGTCCGCGGGGCCTCCCCAGCTCGAGATCTCCCAACCGAGCACGTCCCGATAGAAGGCCTGCGCGCGGTCCGGATCGTCGACCGGGACCTCAAAGTGGATCACACGGGCCATCGCCCTCACCCCCTCGAGCGCGCCTCGGCGCTCACCCCAGACCCTACGGATGTCGACCTCGCGCGACACACGTGAAGGCCCTCCTGCGCGCGGTCTGCGATGCGCCTAGGCTCGTTTCGATGGACGTCATCGAGGTCGCCGGACTGCGCAAGGAGTACCGGCGTCTGCGAGGTGGCCGGACGGTCGCGCTCGACGGGCTCGACCTCACGGTGCCGAAGGGCGGGGTCTTCGGGTTCCTCGGCCCGAACGGCGCCGGCAAGACGACGACGATCCGCTGCCTCCTCGGGCTCGCGCACGCAACCGCCGGCCGAGGTCGTCTGCTCGGCGCGGACGTGCCGAGCGGGTTACCGGGCGTCGTGGGCCGGGTGGGCTCGATCGTCGAGACGCCGGCCGCCTACCCGCGCTTCTCGGGGCGGACGAACCTCGAGCTGCTCGCGCGGGTCGCGGGCATCGGGCGCGTGCGCGTGCGCGAGGTGCTCGCACAGGTCGGGCTCGCCGAGCGTGCCGATGACCTCGTCCACACGTACTCGTTCGGGATGAAGCAGCGGCTCGGCATCGGGGCCGCGCTCCTCAAGGATCCCGAGCTGCTGATCCTCGACGAGCCGGCGAACGGCCTGGACCCGGCGGGCATCGTCGAGGTCCGCGAGCTGGTCCGCAGGCTCGGCGCCGAGGGGCGCACGGTGTTCATCTCGAGCCACCTCCTCACCGAGGTCCAGCAGGTGGCCGACCACGTCGCGATCCTCTCGCGTGGCCGGGCCGTCGCCTCGGGCCCGGTCGCGGCGGTGCTCTCGGGCGGCAAGGCGGCCGAGCTCACGGTCCGGCTCAACGACCTCGCCGCCGGCCTCCGCGCGCTCGCGGACGCCGGGATACCCGCGCGCGTGCACGACGGGCGACTGCTCGTGCAGCTGCCGGCGGATCGAGCCTCCGAGGTCACCAGGGCCCTCGCGGACGGAGGCCTCTACCTCTCGGAGCTCCGCGTCGAGGAGGCCGACCTCGAGAAGGTCTTCCTCGAGCTCACCGAGGGGGACCCGACGTGAGTGGGCTCCTCGCAACCGAGCTCCGCCGGTTCTGGTCACGGCGGTTGCTGTGGGTGCTCGTGGTCCTGCAGCTGCTCCTCATCAGCTTCGGCACGGGGCGCGCCTTCTGGAACGAGCGGTTCGACCTCACGGGACTCACCGACGTGTTCCTCGGCACGAGCCTGATCCTCACCCTGGTCGGATGGACCCTCGGCGCGTCGTCGATCGGCGCCGAGTGGCACGCGGGCACGGTGCCCACGCTGCTCACCTGGGAGCCGCGTCGCGCACGCGTCCTCGGGATCAAGGCGGCGGCGGCGCTCGCGTCGGTCTTCCTGCTGTCGCTCGCGATGCAGGCAGTGCTCGGAGGGGCGCTCGCGCTCGTCGCGGCGACGCGAGGCTCGACCGGCGGGGCCGACGGCGCGTGGCTCGTCGAGATCGTCGGCGTGACGCTCCGCTCGGCAGCGCTCGCGACGTTCGGGGCGTCCGTCGGGTTCGCGTTCGCCTCGGTCGGCCGGAACACGGCCGGGGCGCTCGGCGTCGCCTTCGGCTACTTCGTCGTGCTCGAGAGGCTCGTCCGCGGGATCTGGCCGGAGTGGAGCGAGTGGCTCATCGGAGAGAACGCGAGCCGCTTCATCTTGGCGCGTGGGTCCGATCTCCCCTATCTGGCGCGATCGACGAGCGGCGCCGGCCTGTACCTCCTGTCGGTCGCCGCCCTGCTCCTGTTGGCGGCCGGGGTGATCTTCCGAACCCACGACGTCACGTAGCGGCTCGCCGGCCGACGAGCGCGCCGAAGACCGCCGGCGACGGCCGCCGGCCATCCGGCGGAAGTAGGTGAAGACCCCTCCCACATCCACCCCTGAAGTGACGCCAGGGCGACCCGATGTGACCGAGCCTGCGCCCGAGGCAATGTCGGACCCTCCGGGCACGATGGGTCCGTGCCTCCCCCGGCGACCGCTCGACTTGACGACCGAACAGGTGTTCGGTACGGTGCTGCTCCCGCTCGGCCCCGTGCGGAGGTTCGGGTGCTCGCGGAAGCCGTGCAGACCACGCTCGAGGAGGGCATCCCCCTCGAGGAGGTCACGTTCTGCGTGGTCGACCTCGAGACGACGGGCGGCTCCCCGGTCGACTCACGGATCACCGAGATCGGCGCCGTGACCTACCGCGGCGGCGAGCGCCTCGGCGTGCTCGAGACGTTGGTGAACCCGGGCGTGCCGATCCCGCCGCCCATCTCGCACCTCACCGGCATCGACGACCGCATGGTCGCCGGCGCCCCACCGATCGAGGAGATCCTGCCGACCTTCGCCGAGTTCGCGCACGGCGCCGTCTTCGTCGCGCACAACGCCCGGTTCGATTTCACGTTCCTGAACGTCGCGCTCCAACGCTGGGACTTCGACCCCCTGCCCTCCCCGCCCGTGTGCACGGCCCGGCTCGCCCGGCGGGTCGTGTGGCCCGATGTCCCGAACGTGCGGCTCCAGACGCTCTCGCAGTACTTCCGGACCGCGGTTCGCCCCAACCACCGAGCGCTCGCCGACGCCCAGGCCTGCGCCGAGGTACTGCACGGTCTGCTCGACCTCGGCGGGCGGCTGGGGATCCGCACGCTCGGCGACCTGCACCTCGCCGTCCGAGCCCGCGGCCGCCCGAACTTCGGCAAGATCCGCATGGCCGACCACCTGCCCAGAGCGCCGGGCGTGTACCTGTTCAAGGCGCGCGACGGCCGCGTCCTCTACGTGGGCAAGTCCAAGGACCTGCGCGGGCGCGTGAAGTCGTACTTCTACGGCGACGGTCGCAAGATGGTCGAGGACCTGCTCGACCAGACCGCCGCGGTCGAGGGCATCCCGTGCGGCTCCGAGCTCGAGGCGCTCGTGCTCGAGGCGCGGATGATCCGCCGGCACGAGCCGAAGTACAACCGCCGCGGCAAGACCTGGCGCCGGTACGCGTACCTGAAGCTCGATCCGACCGAGGCCTACCCGCGCGTGAAGCTCGCGCGCGAGCCCGAGGGGGAGGCCGTGTTCCTCGGGCCGTTCCCGTCCTCGCATCTCGCGCGCCTCGCGAAGGAGGCGCTCGAGGAGGCCTTCCCGATCCGCCGGTGCACCAGGTCGATGGGCCGCACCACCCGCTTCTCCCCGTGCGCGCTCGCCGAGATGGGCCGCTGCCTCGCGCCGTGCGACGGCCGCGTCGGTCTCGAGCGCTACGCGGAGTCCGTCCGGTCCCTCCTCTCCTCCCTGAGCTCACCGGGCGGGCTCCTCGCGGCGCTCGAGGCGCGGATGCGCGACCTGGCCGCCGAGGAGCGATTCGAGGAGGCGAGCCTCGCGCGCGACCGCCTCCGCGCGCTCGCCGAGGCGCTCACCCGCGCGCGGGCGGACGGCTGGCTCCTCCGCGCGCGGGACCTCCGCCTCTCCGATGACAACGGTCATCCGATCGCACTGCACGGCGGCACGCTCGCGGACGAGCCGGTCCCAGCCCCGTGCCCGCGGGACCGCGCCGACGAGCTCGCCGCCGTCAGGTCCTGGCTCGGCCGGAACCCGGTCACGCTCCTCGAGGCCGATCCGCCCCTCGCCGAGCCCGTCGACGGCGGTCTCGAGCTCGCGCGGATCCTCACGGCGCTGCGGGCCGCCGACCGACGAGACGCGTGACGGCGCCTTGACCACTGTCCCCAGCTCGGCGGATGCTCGTCGCCGGATGATCGGGTTCACCTAGATCCGTTAGGTCCACCACCGGCGGCATCGCCGCGTCTGGCCCCCCCGGGCCAGGCCTCCGCCTACCTCCGTGCGTCCACGCGTCCGCAACGCGACCGCACGGAGGTGACCCCATGGGCGAGCGCCGCCCCGCGTTCCGCAACGTCCTCGAGGTCGTGGCACGCGCACGACCGGATGCGACCGACATCGCAGAAGCCCTGACCGAGGGACGGGTCCTCGTCGATGGACGGGTGATCACGAACCCGAACGCGCTCGTCCGCACCTCGGCGGCGATCCGGCTCGTACCGCGCCGCCGGTTGCGGGGCGAGTCCAAGCTCCGCTTCGCGCTCGACCGGTTCGAGGTGTTCGTCGACGGGCGGGCGGCGCTCGACATCGGCGCGGCCGCGGGAGGGTTCACCGCGGTCCTGCTCGAGCGCGGTGCACGGCTCGTCTACGCCGTGGATGCGGGCTTCGGCCAGCTCCGAGGCGACCTGCGCGCGAACCGACGCGTCGTGGTGCTCGAGCGCACGAACCTCGGCGAGCTCGGCCCCGAGCTCATCCCGGGTCCGGTCGAGATCGTCACGCTCGACCTCTCCTACCTCGCGATCGCCGCGGCCGTGCCGCAGCTCTACCGCTTGCGCTTCCGGCCAGAAGCGGACCTGCTCGCCCTGGTGAAGCCGACGTTCGAGCTCGGCAGCCGCACGCTGGCGGCCGAGCCCGCGGACCTCGCTCGCGCGATGCGGTGCGCCGCAGACGGGATCGAGCGAGGCGGATGGGCCGTGCTCGACACCGCTCCGTCACCGATCCGCGGTGGCTCCGGAGCGCTCGAGGGCTTCGTCCACGCCCGGTGGGTCTCGTGAGGACGCCCGATAGACTGGCTGGACGTCCCGACCTCAGGAGCGGCACATGGAAACCGCGGTCATCCTCGAAGGCGCACGCACCCCGATCGGCAAGTTCCTCGGCGGGTTCTCGGAGCTCCCCACGGTCGAGCTCGGGGTCCTCGCGGTGAAGGAGGCACTGCGCCGGGCGAACGTCGAGCCCGAGCAGGTCGAGCAGACGATCATCGGCCACGCCCGGCAGGCCGGGAACGGCCCGAACACCGGCCGTCAGGTGAGCGTGAAGAGCGGCATCCCGATCGAGGTGCCCGCGTACAACGTGAACATGGCGTGCGCCTCGGGCATGAAGGCCGTTCACCTCGGCGCGCAGCAGATCATGACCGGCGAGGCGGAGGTCGTGGTCGTCGGCGGCATGGAGAACATGACGCGCGTGCCGTTCCTGCTCGACCGGATGCGGTTCGGCTATCGCCTGGGTGACGCGACGGTCTACGACGCGATGTACAAGGACGGCCTGCTCGACCCGCTTTCCGGCGTCCTCATGGGCGAGACCGCCGAGAACCTCGTGGACATGTACGGGATCTCGCGGGAGGAGCAGGACGAGTTCGCGCTCGAGTCCCAGCAGAAGGCCGAGGCCAACAAGGCTCGACGCGCGCTCGAGACGTTCCCCGTCGAGGCGCCGAACCCCAAGGGCAAGGGCACGATCGTGGTCGAGGAGGACGAGCACCCGCGCCCCGAGACCACGATGGAGACCCTCGCGAAGTTGCCACCCGTGTTCCGTAAGGAGGGCTCGGTGACCGCCGGGAACGCGAGCGGCCTCACCGACGGCGCCGGCGCGATGGTGCTGATGAGCGAGTCCCGGGCGAAGGCCGAGGGCCGCTCGATCCTCGCGCGGATCGTCGGGATGTCCTCGGCCGGCGTGCCGCCCGAGATCATGGGCATCGGCCCGGTGCCGGCCACCCGCAAGGTGATGGAGAAGACAGGCCTCTCGCTCGCCGACATGGACTGCATCGAGGTGAACGAGGCGTTCGCGGCCCAGGTCATCGCGTGCGAGCGCGAGCTGAAGTTCGAGCGCGACAAGCTGAACCCGAAGGGCGGCGGCATCTCGGTCGGCCACCCGATCGGCCTGTCGGGCACGCGCGTGGCGCTCACGCTCGCGTACGAGATGCGCGAGATGGGCTACGCGCTCGGGCTCGCGACGCTCTGCGTCTCGGGCGGGCAGGGCACGGCGGTCGTGCTCGAGCGGGCCGCGTAGGTCGGACGGGAGGGAGCCGGAGATGGTGCACGCGGTCGTGCTCGTCCAGTGCGTGATCGACGTGATCCCCGAGGCCGCGCAGGCGATCGCCGGTCTCGAGGGCGTGTCCGAGGTCTACTCGGTCGCCGGCGAGTTCGACCTCGTCGCGATCGTGCGGGTCGCGAACCACGACGATCTCGCGCGGGTGATCCCGGGCGGGATCGCGAAGGTCGACGGCGTCATGCGCACCGAGACGCTCATCGCGTTCCAGGTCTACTCCAAGCACGATCTGGAGCAGATGTTCTCGATCGGGTTCGACGAGGGGTAGCGCCCCGGGTCAGTGCACGGCCCAGACGATGAGGCCGCCGATGATCACGACGGCGGCGAGCAGGTAGAGCAGGTCTCCCTTCTTCACCTTGCCCGGCTGCATCGCGTTGAAGCCCATCGATCACCCCTGCGGATCCGAGAGCCGGTAGTACTCCCGCAGCTTGTCTTCCGAAAGCCAGTAGATGTGCTGGCGGACGGTCGAGGCGTAGGTGAGCGCCTCGGTCTCGTCGCGGCAGGCCCGCACGTCGGCGTCTCGGCCGGCCGGGTCCACGATCACGACGGTCCACCCGTCCTCGCCGCGGCGGACGTCGACCGTGTAGCGGTTCCCCGCCTCGGTCGCGCTCAGGTCCGCGCGCTCCCGTGCGCGTGGAACCGCTCGAGGCGCTCGAGGTACTCGCGCACCGTCGCGAGCACCGAGTCGACGTCGAGCACGAAGTCCGGCTCGAGAGCGGCGGTCTTCTCGAGCGCGTTCTCGAGCGTGCTGCCCGCCTGCTCGGCATCGCGCAGCGAGTCGACGAGGGTCACCGCGTAGTCGGCTTGGAAGGGCTTGCCGTCCCACGGGCACTCACCGCCGTTGCGGAGCACTTGCTCCACGAGGAACTCCCGACCGCAGCGCTTGCACGTCCCCTTGATCTTCACGCTGTCTCCTTCGTCTGCGTCCTTACGCTCGATACGCCCGCGAGCTCGAGCAGCCGATCGGCGAGCTCGAACGGATCCACCGGTCTCACGAACCAGGCGTCGGCTCCCGACCACCTCGCGAGCCAGGCATCCTGCCGCCGATCGAGCAGGATCACGATGATCCCGGGGTAGGGCTCCGGGGCCCCGCGGAGGTCCTTCGCGAGCGCGAACGCCCCGGCTCGGGATGCGATCTCGTCGGCGACCACCGCATCCGGCCGCTCGCGGAAGGCGATCCGGACCCCGTTCTCGCCGTTCGTGGCCTGGAGGAACTCGACGGGTTGGCCGAGACGCCGCTGGATCCCCGCGACCGCGAGCGCCATGAGCTCGCGCGACTCGGGCTCGGGGGACACGAGCAGGACCTTCACGGCGCGCATCCTACCCGAACGACCGACCGGCTCCGCGCGCCCCACGGCTATCATGGCCTCCGCTCTTCCGACCCCGAGGCTCCGACGATGACTACGGCCACCTACCTCGATCACGCGTCGGCGACGCCGCTGTCGGCGGCGGCGCGCGAGGCGCTCGTCTCCGCCCTCGACGCGTTCGGCGACCCGCTCCGACTCCACGCGAACGGCATGGCCGCCCGCCGTCTGCTCGACGACGCTCGAGCGCAGATCGCCGACGCGCTGAACGCCCAGCCCGACGAGATCGTGTTCACCTCGGGCGGGACGGAGTCGGTCGCGCTCGCGATCTGGGGCGGCGTCCGCCCGGTGCGCGAGATCGGTCACCGGATCGTGACGAGCGCGATCGAGCATCCCGCCGTCGGCGGCGTCCTCCACACGCTCGAGACGGACGGCTTCGAGTCGGTCCTCATCGGCGTGGATGACCAGTGCCAGGTCGACCTGGACCGGTTCGCGAGCGAGATCCGCACGGCGGGCACGCTCCTCGGATCGATCCAACACGCGAACCACGAGACGGGCACGATGCAGCCGATCGCCGAGGCCGCCCGCCTGTGCCG
>JBLNAW010000193.1:0-4141 GCA_050259555.1 Solirubrobacterales bacterium | reverse complement strand
GCGGTGAGGCCTCGCCGCGGACCGGGTCGCCCGCCTCGTTCGGCGGGAGGGCCTCCAGGCGGGTCCTTCGGCCCGCCTCCATCTCGTCGAGGGTCACGTGGGGAACCCCCGGGATGAGCTGTCATACCGGACGAACTCCGGTAGGGCAACGGCCAACGCAGCGACTCCGACGATGCAAACGACGCCGCCGGACACGATCGCGAAGGGAACGCTGACGAGCGACGCGACCACGCCGGCCTCGAGATTGCCCAGAGCGGGGCCTGCCGACACCACCACCAGACCGATCCCGGCTACGCGACCCCTGAGCCTGTCTGGAGTTACGACGTTCGGGATCGTCATGCGGAAGATGCCGCTGAACATGTCCGCGCCGCCGGCGGCTGCCAACATGACGAGCGCCACCCACAGCGTGTCCGCGGATCCGAATCCGACGATGGCAGCGCCCCACGCGACCGTCGCGACCAGGATCACGAGGCCCTGCCGCCGCACGTGTTTGGCTCGGCCGCTGAAGAGGTTCACGAGGAACGAACCGGCTGCACCGGCCGAGTACATCAAGCCGAGCGTCTGCGCTCCGCCGCCGATCCGGGCCGCCACCGAAGGGAACAGCGCTTCGGGCATCCCCGGAACCTGGCCGACGAGATCGGCGAGGAAGGTGCCCAACAGGACGCGATCTCCCGTCGCGAACGCCAGTCCCTCTCGGATGGAACCACGGCTCGGATGGGCCGCTTCGCGATGCGGCGGTATCGGCTTCATCGCTGCGACGAACGCGAAGGCCCACAGGAACGAGCTCGCGTCCACGAAGTACGCGGCGGACACGCCGAACCTCGCGATGATGGTGCCTCCGAGGAGCGGCCCCACGAGGAACGCGAACGTGCCCGCGAAGGCGGTCAACACGAACGCCGAAGGGAGCATCGCCTTCGGAACGATCCGCGGGATCGCCGATTCGAAGGCGGGCCCCTCCACGGTGGAGAAGGCGGCCTGGATCGATACGACGCCGTAGATCGCCCACAGATGCCCGAACCCGGGGCGGGCATTGACCCCAAGCAGCACCGCGCTGGCCGCCAGCGCGGCGTTCGCCCACAACAACAGCTTCCGGCGATCGACGGTATCCGCGATCGCTCCGCCGACGAGGCCGAGTCCCAGCACGGGGATCAGCCCGAAGAGGGCTATCAATCCGACCGCGAGCGGCGAGCGGGTGATGCTGAAGACCTGGTACGGCACGGCCACCCACGAGATACCGAGGGTACCGATGCCGGACACCGACCCCCCGAGCCACAGCAGTCGGAACTCACGGAACCGTCGGATCGGCGTGAGGTCGATCGTCAACGACCGAAGGCGGGTGATGGCTCCCGGTCGGGTCACCTCTGGGATCGGGGGCGGGTGGGGCTCTGCCTCGTTCCCGTCCATGGCGGGTCACGCTAGCAAGGCGGCTCGAGCGCGGATAGGGGCCTACAGCTCGACCCGGACGCTCGCCTCTGGCGCGAGGAACGTCGCGAGCCGCCGGGCCTCGTCGCGGGTGTCGGCACGCTCCTCGCGGGTCAGGCGACGGAAGGGCTCGACGCGGAGCGTCGGTCCGGGATTCGCGTCGAACAGCCGCCACCGCGCGGCGACGCTCCCGTCGACGAGCACGGACCCCCAGCCGATCTCGGTGAACCGCGGGATGGGGACGATGCGCGTCCGGTCCTTGTGGCCGATCGTCACGTTGTCGTACTCGGGGAGGAAGCGGACCGGCGCCGGGACGTCTGCGTCGGGGAGCGGCGCCCGTGGGACGTCGAAGAGCTCGCGGTCGTCCTCGTCGCGGACGGTGCGGAGACGATGTCGGAGACGCTCGAAGACCTCGCCGAGTCCGGGAACGCCCGACCAGTACTGCGCGTCGGCGGGCGTCGCCGGCCCGAAAGCCGCGAGGTACCGGAGCACGAGCGTCTCGACGTCGGGCGCGGGATCCGGCGATGCGCCGAGCCACGTCTCCATCGTCGTGAAGGCCGAGCCGCCGCTCCGCCGCCACAGCCCTCGCGGCGTCACCTGGACGGTCGGCAGCCCGTACATCGCATAGCCGAGCGACTCGGCATCGGCGTCCGGCCAACGCGCTGCGATCTCCTTCACGAGCTCCGCCCGCCTGCGTGGCCGCTCCTCGAGCCAGGAGCGGATCGCCGTGAACAGCTCGTCCATGTCCACGCTGTCGGTGGCCTTCCGCCGCGGGGTCGAGCCGTAGACCTCCCGATCGACGGCGGGCTGGACGAGCGCGCGCAGACCGATCGCGTCGCGAGCGGTCACGAGGTGCAACGTGCCGCGGAGCAAGGTCATCCGGACGGCACGGCGCTCCTGCAGCGCGTCGGACAGGGTCTCGGGGCGGAACGGCTCCACCCGGGACCAGAGCCCGACGTAGGGATCGCGCGGCATCTGCGACTGGAGCGCGACGAGCCGCTCCACGGCCTCGAGCACGGGGATCCGGCGGCGCCGCAGGAGCAGCTGGCGCGCGAGCAACGCGCGGTTCAGCGCGCGTTTCGTCAGGACGCGAGGCCGGGTCACCCGGTCACGATACCGACGGAGACCGACGCGCCCGGCTCGCCCGAACGGTCCGACCGAATCACCCGAACGAAGGAGCCCGGAACCCGTCCTGCAGGTGACGACGGCGGTCGAGCCCGAACCTAGCCTCGCTCTCGAGGGTCCGCGAAGGGACGGATCCGAGAGGAACGGAGGCCACGATGTACCGGTTCGAAGACGCAAGAGGATGGGCGCCGCCGGCTCCGCCTAGGCGCCGCGGCTTCGCTCCCGCGAGGGTCGTCGCCCTCGCGGTCATCGCCGTCCTCGTCGCGTGGCTCGCGTCCATCGGGATGCGAGGCGACGGACGGATCCCGGTCCCGGCCGGAGCGAAGGCCGGTGAGCTCACCCTCGTGTCGTGCACGTTCCCGACCGAGGAGGGGAGCTACCGGGCCGAGTGCGGCACGCTCGTCGTGCCCGAGGACCGAGCGGACCTGGGCTCGCGGCTCATCGCGATGCCGGTGACGGTCATCCACGCTCGGACGGCCGACCTCGGCGAGCCGATCTTCCGGCTCGAGGGCGGCCCCGGGGTGAGGAACATGACGTTCCCCGACGCGAGCCGCCTGGCCGCGGACCATGACATCGTCCTCGTCGGCTACCGAGGCGTCGACGGCTCCGAGCGGCTCGATTGCCCCGAGGTCAGCTCGGCGCTCGCGCACTCGGCCGATCGCCTCGGCGAGGAGTAGCATATGTCGTCATCCCGGCTCTGATGGTGTTCGGCGCGCTCATCCTGCGGCCGCGGATCAACCGGGTCGTGAACATCGCGCTGAGCGTCGTCTATGCGCTCACCATCATCGGTGGTGCGATCGGCGAGTGGAACTACTACCTCCTGGGCAGCGCCTCCGAGGTCGTGCTCCTCGCGGCCGTCGCCTACTACGCGTGGAGCTGGCCGAAGGTGACTGGCTCCTCGTGAGCTGACCCGCCGCACCCTCCCGCGCGAGGGACGCCCGAGGTCCCCGCCCCGGTCAGGTCATGAGGCGCTTGGACTCGGGGATCCGGAGCGCTTCGGTACACTTCCCCGGACCCGAAACCCCTGGTGAGGACTGATATCCATGCCGCGAGTGCTACTGATCGGATGGGATGGCGCCGACTGGCGCATCCTCGACCCCCTGCTCGAGCGGGGTGACTTGCCGAACCTCCAGGCCCTGATCGACCGAGGGCAGAAGGCGGTCCTGCGCTCGACCGTACCGACCCACTCGTGGGCGGCGTGGCCGTCGTTCTTGACGGGGGTGGACCCGGCGGATCACGGGGTCTACGACATCCTCGAGACCCTGCCGGGGACCCACAAGCAGTACCCGGTCACGTACAAGTCGATCAAGGAGCGGACGTTCGTCGAGGACCTCTCGGCGGCCGGCAAGGTGGGCGTGTACGCGGACGTGCCGCTGCTGTTCCCGCCGCCGAACATCAACGGGAAGATCGCGGCGGGTGGCGTCCTGCCGAAGGGACGCACCTACACGCAGCCGGCCGACCTGGCCGAGACGCTCGAGAAGGCGGGCGTGCCGTGGGAGATCAACGGCATGTCCTGGACCACCTACCGCAACAAGCCCGATGCGTACCTGGCCGAGGCGCTCGAGATCACGGGCAAGCGGATCCGCGCCTCCGA
>JBLNAW010000192.1:0-4082 GCA_050259555.1 Solirubrobacterales bacterium | reverse complement strand
CCGCCTGCCGCACCGGCGGGAGCGTCGAGCCCACGCGCTCGTACCCCTGCACCCGGACGACCTCCTCGATGAGGTCGACCTCGCGCTCGACGTCGACGCGGTAGCCGGGCACCTCGACGGTCACCACGTCGTCCTCCACGGTCGTCGGCATCGTGAGCCGGTCGAACACCTCGACGGCGTCGTGGGTCGAGACCGAGTAGCCGATCAGCATCGAGGCTCGCGACGCGCGCATCGGGATCCGGCGACGCTCCGGGGCGGAGCCCACGTCGACCGCGCCGGCGAGCACGCGGGCGCCGCACCACTCGGCCATGAGCTGCGCGGCCCGCTCGGCGCCGCGAGGCACGGCCTCGGGGTCGACGCCGCGCTCGAAGCGCATCGAGGCCTCGCTCGACAGATCGATGCGCCGGCGCGTGCGCTGGATCCCCCCCCGCTCGAACGACGCGCTCTCGAGCAGGACGTCGGTCGTCGCCTCCGAGACCTCGGCGATCTGCCCGCCCATCACGCCCGCGATCGCGACCGGGCGATCGACGTCGCAGATCAGGAGGTCGTCGACGGTGAGCGTACGCTCGACGTCGTCGAGGGTGACGAGCTTCTCGCCTTCGGCCGCGCGGCGGACGACGATGCCCGGACCCCGCAGCAGCGCGAGGTCGAACGGGTGGAGGGGTTGGCCGATCTCGAGCATCGCGTAGTTCGTGGCGTCGACCGCGGCGGAGATCGGACGCATGCCGGCGGCCGTGAGGCGAGCCTGCGCCGCGATCGGCGATGCGACGTGCCGGACCCCCCGCACGACCCGCGCCAGGTAGCGGGGACAGCGCTCGAGGTCGTCGATCCGCACCGTCGCGACGTCCTGCGCGCGCTCGGCGTCCTCGGCGATCGCCGGGGCAGCCGGGGAGAACGGCGCGCCGGTCGCGGCCGCGACCTCGCGCGCGATGCCGATCACGGAGAGGAAGTCCGGCCGGTTCGGCGTGACCTCGATGTCGAGGACCGCATCGTCGAGCCCGAACACCTGCTTCACGTCCCACCCGGGCTCGACGCCCTCGGGCAGGATCAGGATCCCCTCGTGCGAGGGGGAGATGCCGAGCTCGTCGGCCGCGCAGAGCATCCCGTTCGAGACCACGCCGCGGATCTCGCGCGCGCCGAGCGGCTCGGGCAGGAGCGGCACGGTCGCGCCGGGTCCGGCGAGCGGGACGATGTCGCCGACGGCCATGTTCCGCACGCCGACGACGACCTCCTGCTCCCCCGAGCCCGTGTCCACGCGCGCGAGGCAGAGCTTCTCGCTGTTGGGGTGATCGCGGACCTCGAGCACGCGGGCGGCGATCACGCCGGACAACCGCTCCCAGGGGCGCTCGATCGACTCGACCTCGGCACCCTTGTGGGTGAGCAGCTCGGCGAGCTCTTCGGCGGAGAGCTCGGTCGGACAGATCTCGCGGAGCCAGGACAGGACGACCTTCACGCGACCCCCTCGAACCGCTCGAGGAACCGCACGTCGCCCTCGTAGAAGAGCCGAAGGTCGTTCACCCCGTACATAGGCATCGCCACGCGTTCGATCCCGAGGCCGAAGGCGAAGCCCGTGTAGCGCTCGGCGTCGTAGCCGCAGTTCTCGAGCACCTTCGGGTGCACCATGCCGGCGCCGAGGAGCTCGATCCAGCCGTTGCCGCACACGCGGCAACCCACGCCGTCGCACAGGAAGCACGAGACCGCGAGCTGGCACCCGGGCTCGACGAACGGGAAGTAGTCGGGGTTGAGACGCACGCGTCGCTCGGCGCCGAACATCGCCTTCGCGAACGCCTCGAGCGTGCCTTTCAGATCCGAGAAGGAGATGCCCTCGTCCACCGCGAGCCCCTCGACCTGCGCGAACACCGACCCGTGGGTGGCATCGGCCGCCTCGCGCCGGAAGACCCGGCCGGGAGCGATGACGTAGACCGGAGGTTCCTGGCTCTCCATCGTGCGGATCTGCACGGCGCTCGTCTCGGTGCGGAGCAGCAGGCCCGGCACGTCGATGTACAGGGAGTCCTTCATCGTGCGAGCGGGGTGATCGGGCGGGATGTTCAGCGCCTCGAAGTTGTGCCAGTCGTCCTCGATCTCGGGACCCTCGGCGACGCGGTAGCCCATGCGCGTGAACACCTCGACGATCTGCGCCTGGACGATCGTGAGCGGATGGAGCGATCCCGGCCGCGGACGCCGCCCCGGCAACGTGATGTCCACGCGGTCGTCGCGGAGGAGCTCGTCCTCGGCCGAGCCCTCGAGCGCGGTCCGGCGATCCTCGAGCGCCGCCTCGAGCGCGGACTTCACCTCGTTCGACAGCAGGCCGAGCTCCCGCCGGGCGTCGGGCTCGAGCCCGCCGAGCGAGCGCTGGACCTCGGACCACGGCGCCTTGCGCCCGAGCAGCGAGACCTTCGCCTGCTCGAGATCCTCGAGCGAGGCGGCGGCCTGGATCTGCCGCAGACCGCGGTCGCGCTCGCCCTCGAGGATGCGTCGCGCGTCGGCCGGGTCCATGGTGCCGCGAGTCTAGCAAGCACCTTCGCGCCGACCGCTCACGCGGAGCCCCAGCCGGACGCTCGCCGAGGACCTAGCCCGCCGGGTCCGGCGAGGGCACCTCGAGGACGAACCGGACGCCGTCGTCGACCTCGACCGTGGCGGTGCCGCCCTGCGCCTCCGCGACACCGAGCGCGACCCACAGCCCGATCTTGCTGCCCGAGCCCGTCCCCGGCGCGCGCGGCTGGAACAGCCGCGGGGCATCCTCGGCTGCGAGCTCGGTCCCCCGGCGGAAGGTGCGGACGGTCAGCCTGCCGTCTCGTCGCCCGGCCGAGACCTGGACGGGACCTTCGTTCGTCCACCACACGAGCGACTCGACGAAGGCCTCGAGCACGAGGCGGAGGCGCTCGGGGTCGACGAAGGCCTCGACGTCGGCGCCCTCGAACTCGATCGGCGGGTGATCGGGATCGCGGGCGACGGTCTTCGCGATCTGCTCGACGACCGTGCCGACGGTCACGCGCTCGGGGAACAGGTCGAGGGAGCCCGCGGTGAGCCGGGCGGCATCGACGAGCTGGCGCACGATCGTGTTCAGGCGGTCGGTGTCGTACACGATGCCCTGGAGCATCAGGTCGCGTTGGTCCGATTCCATCTGCTCCCAGCGCGTCGACAGCGCATAGCCGAACCCCTTCATCGCGGTGAGCGGCGAGCGGATGTCGTGCGCGGCGGCCGCGATCACGGTCTCGAGGGCCACCCGCCGGCCGTCGCGTCGCTGACGGGCCCACTCGAACAGGCAGACGGTCGCCGCGGCCGCGAGATTGAGCGATTCGGCGCCGCCGGGGATCGGAACCCGCACCGTGGCGTGGGCGAGGGCGGCGACCTCGTTCGGCAGACCCCAGGCCTCGTTGCCGAACAGGAAGGCGGTCGGCTGCGTGAGGTCGAGGTGGTACAGGTCGGCCTCGCCGTCGGAAGCCATCGCGTAGACCTGGCACCCGCGATCCTTCAGGGTCGTCACGGCCTCGGCGGTCTCCACGCCTCGGACGAGCGGCAGGTGGAACAGCGAGCCGGCCGAGGCCCGGACCGTTTTGGGGTTGTACACGTCGACCGAGGATGCCGTGAACACGATCCCGTCCGCGCCGGCCGCGTCTGCCGATCGCAGCACCGTGCCCGCGTTCCCCGGGTCGCGCACCGAATGAAGGACCGCGACGCAGGACGGCGCCTCGAGCGCCTCCAGCCCGACGTCGACGAACGAGACGACCGCGACGAGCCCCTGCGGGGTGACGGTCGACGTGAGGTGCCGCATCACGTCCTCGCTCACCTGGTGGACCTCGGCGCCGGCCGCGCGGGCGCGCTCGGCGAGCGGATGCTGGGGCTCGGTATGGAACAGCGTCGAGAGGCCGCCGGGGTGCCCGAGCGCCTCGCTCACCGCTTGGGCGCCCTCGGCGAGGAACGCGTGATCGCGCTCGCGGAAGGCGCGCTTCTTCAGGTGGATCGCTGCGGCGACCTTCTGGTTGCGGACCGACGTGAGCACGGGGTTCCTCCCGCCGGCGGCGTCGCCGGCAAGGCTCATCCTATGCGGGACGAGGGCGGGCCGAGGAACGTCCGCGCCG
>JBLNAW010000191.1:0-10655 GCA_050259555.1 Solirubrobacterales bacterium | reverse complement strand
GAATCGGCCCGCTCGAGACCGCGGAACCGGTCTCGGACCGACGGCGCGAGCAGACCGGCCCCGCCGTACGCGCCGTCCACGTGGAGCCACAGGCCGCGCTCGGCACAGACCTCGGCCACGCCGGCGAGGTCGTCGATCGCGCCCGCGTTCGTCGAGCCCGCGCTCGCGACCACCGCGAACACGCCCTCGGCGTCCGCGGCCGAGAGCCGCTCGGCGAGCGCCGGCCCCGTCAGCCGCCCGCGCCCATCGTGGGGCACCGCCACCACGTCGGCGTCCATCACCCGGGCCGCGGAGACGACCGAGGAGTGCGCCGTGTCGGCGCAGGCGATGCTCCATCGGGCCGGCCGACCACCGCGCCGAACCTCGGTAGCATGCCGGGCCGTGACGAGCGCCGACAGGTTCCCCGCCGTCCCGCCCGAGACGAACACGCCGCCCGCCCCTGACGGGAATCCCGCGACGCCGGCCAGCCACGTCAGCGTCTCGTTCTCCGCCCAGACGGCCCCCGCGCCCTCGATCCAGGAGCCGGCGTAGGTCGAGGAGGCGCTGATCGCGAGGTCGAACAGCACGCTCGCCTTCGTCGGCGCCCCGGGGACGAACGCGAGGAAGGCCGGATGGTCGGTCGAGATCGTGGCCGGCGCGAGCACCTCGGCCCACACACGCAGCGCCGCCTCGCCGCCCATGCCCTCCCGCGTGATCGTGCGGCCCACCCGGCTCGACAGCTCCTCCGCGCTCACCGAGCGGTCGAGGGGCTGGGGGTTGGCGATCCGGCTCCGTACATAGGCGACCACCGCTCGCGCGAGGGCCTCGGTCTCCTCCGTGTACTCGTGCATCGACTGCATGCCATCCGCCTCCCGATGCGAAGGGGCCGGCCCTCTCGGACCGGCCCCTTCGGACGTGCGGTGCCCGAAAGCTGCTACCTCGCGAGCTCCTGCGCGAACTCCCCGAAGGCGTCGACGTACGTGCGCACGTCGTCCTCGGAGTGCTGGACCGAGATCGTCCACTGCTCCTCGTCGCCGGGGGTCATGAAGATGCCCCGGTTGACCATCCACGTGAACGACGCGTAGAAGAGCTCGGGGATCGTCTCCAAGAAGTCGCGGTAGTTCGTGAGCGGCTCCTTGCGGTACGAGACGCAGCCCTTCGCCCCGAGGTCGACGGTGTGCGCGGGCAGGTCGGCCTCGTCGATCGCGCGCTGGCAGCCCTCGGCGAGGAGCGTTCCCATCTTGCCGAGCTCGTCGTAGGCGTCCCTCGTGAGCACCTCCGTCAGCGCCACCAGCCCGGCCGCGGCCGAGAGCGGGTTCCCGTTGAACGTGCCCTGCTGGGCCGCGCCCTTCGCGACCCACTCCATGATGTTCGCGTCGCCACCGAACGCGCCGATCACCGAGCCGCCGCCAAGCGCCTTCGCCCAGGCCCCGAGATGCGGCTGCACGCCGTAGCGCTCGATCGCGCCGCCGTAGGCGATCGTGCCGCCGCACTTCACCTCGTCGAAGATGAGGACGACTCCGTGCTTGTCGCACAGGTCGCGCAGCGCCTGAAGGTAGCCGGGCTTCGGCACGATGATGCCGACGTTCATCATCACGGGCTCGAGGATCAGGGCGCCGATCTGGTCGGCGTGCTCGCGGAAGAGCTCCTCGACGGCCTCGGCGTCGTTGAACGGGACCATGATCGTGTCGTTCCACATCGACTTCGGGATGCCCTTCGAGGTCGGCGTGCTCGTGTAGGCGGCGCCGCTCGTGTCCGCGGCCTCACCGCCGACGCTGTGACGCACGCCGAGCGTGTCGGCCTCGGGGACGACCGAGAACAGCAGCGCGTCGTGGTGACCGTGGTAGGAGCCCTCGATCTTCACGACGCGGTCCTTGCCGGTCGCCGCGCGAGCCACGCGGAGCGCGTCCATCGTGGCCTCGGTGCCCGAGTTCACCATCCGTACCTGGTCGATGTTGAACCGCTCGCAGATCGCCTCGGCCAGGGCGACGGTCGCCTCGGTCGTGACCGCGAAGTGGATGCCCCGGTCGGCGACCCGACGGATCGCCTCGACGATCTTCGGGTGAGCGTGACCGACGACGTTCACCCCGAAGCCGCCGTGGAAGTCGACGTACTCGGTACCGTCCACGTCCCATACCCGCGAGCCGGACCCGCGCTCGAGGTACGTGGGGTAGGGGTCGTTCGCCTGGAAGTTCGATGCCACGCCCTTCGGCAGGACCTTGACCGCCCGCTCGAACAGCGCCTTCGACTTCGGCGTGCGCTCGAGGAGGCGTGTGGCCTCCCTCTGGCTGATCTCGTCAGCCCGGGCCTTCAACCGTTCCACGTCCACCCGTACCACCTCCAGTGTCAGGGCAATCTACCTGGGCGAACGAGGGGCCAGCAATATGCCGAGACGGCGTGCGGGAGGCCGCCGATGGGCCGGCTCGGCCTGCCTACGGACGGAAGTTCACGAACTGGAGCGCGATGCCGAAATCGTGCTCGCGCACGGCCCGCATGACCGCCTGGAGGTCGTCCTTGTTCTTGCCCGAGACCCGGACCTGGTCGTCCTGGATCTGGCTCTGGACCTTGACGTGGGTGCCCTTCACGAACTTCACGAGCTCGCGAGCCTTGTCCGTGCTGATCCCCACGTTCACGTTCAGGGACTGCCGGTAGCTGCCCTTGGCGGCCGGCTGGATGGGGCCGATGTGGATCGCCTTCAGGCTGATCTCGCGCTTCACGGCCTTTTCCTTGAAGACCTCGAGTGCGGCCTTCAGGCGGTCCTCGGTCCCCGAGCGGAGCTCGATGAGCTTGTCGTCCTGGCTGATCGAGGTGCCCGTGTCCTTGAAGTCGAACCGCTGCGAGATCTCGCGCCGCGCCTGGTCCACCGCGTTCGCGACCTCGGGCATCGAGACCTGGGAGACGATGTCGAACGAGAAGTCGGTCTTCGCCATGGGCCCATCCTACCCGGGCTGGACGGCCCGACCACCCTTGCTATCCTGGGCGGGTATCCCGGGAGGATGCCCGAGTGGCCAAAGGGAGCGGTCTGTAAAATCGCCGGCGAAGCCTACGGAGGTTCGAATCCTCCTCCTCCCACCACCACCACCACCACGGCTTGTTATCGATATCCGGCTCATCGGGTCCCTACCAAGAGGAGGCGTGCCTCCGTGTACGGTGGTACCGATGAGCGAGTCCGAATCGAGTTCCTGCCCGATCTGCGGCGAGGGCACCCTGATCACGCTCGACTTCGGCGATCAGCGGCCGGACAGCCGTGAGGTGCAGACCTTCACGTGCGGCCACGAGGTCGAGGGCGCGAGGCTCCAGACCGCCGATTCAGATCGGCTCGACGTGGAGCGCCGCACGTCGGAAGAGACCGTGACTCCCGCCGACGCAGAGGAGTAACCGTCTCCAGCGGGTAGAGCTCCTTCTTCGGGTCGCTTCGGTGACCCAGCACTGTCGGCAGCGGGTGCCATCATGGTGCCGTGGACCGGGACGCCGCCGACATCGAGGACTTCCTCGAGCGCGTGGCCGGCACGCTCAGTTGCCCGGGCGGCGCGCACCCCCAGCGGGCCGCTGATCCGACGCTCGCCGAGACGGCCCGCCGGCGATCGACCTTCCGGCCGGATCCGGCGTCACGTTCCTCGACCGGTGGCCGCCTGGCAGCGCGCGTGGGCTTGGCCGCTGTATCGAACGATCGTTGACCCTGACGGCCGCCCCTTCGCCCTCCGACGGTCTCACCGGTTCTGACGATCACGAGGGCGATGCCACGGCCACCTGGGGATCTACGTCGGGTTCGGACTCCATCACCTTCTTCGCGCTTTGCGGAGCCGGACGGCCCGCTCGCACCGCTTCGAGCTGCGCGCCGATCGCAGCTCCGAAGAGGAGCGATACCGAGGCCAACAACGACCACAGGATGAGAGCCACGATCCCCGCCAAGGGTCCATACGTCTTCCCGAACGTCGAGCTGATCTGGAACATGGCATCGAGGGCCACGGTCACGATCGCCAACAAGATGACCGAGACGATCGCGCCGAAGGCCAGCCATGACCATCCGGGTTGGTGCCTTCGAGGCGACCACTTGAACAGCAACGCGATCGCCGCGATCAGCAGGCCGAGCGCCAAGGGCCACCGGAGCACGTTCCATATCGTGGATGCGGTATGGTCGCTCAGAGATGAGCTGATGGCCCGGCCGAGCCCAAGAGCAGCGAAGGCCGCCACGAACAGGACGCCCGCGCTGATCGTCAGCACGAACGCGCGGCCGTACTTCTTCCCGGTGGGTCGATCCTGCTCGATGCCGTAGAGGCGGTTCAGCGCTCGCTCGATCTGACCGAGCAGCGTCGTTCCCGTGATCAACGCACCAGCCAGGCCGATGATCAGGGCGAGGGAGAAGTGCGACCCCTCCTTGTGGGCCTGCTGGACGGCGTCCGTCAAGATGGCTCCCGCCGGCCCGGGGACGATCTCCCGGAGCGTTTTGACGATGACGTCGCTCAACCCTCCGTAACCCAGCGCGCTGGCGAGACCCACGAGGGCGATGATGCCTTCGAGGAACACCAGGGTGGTCGCATACGCCATCGATCTCGCGTGGCTGAAGCCGTCGGAGTACCGGAGCCGCTTGAACGCATCTCGGACGAGCGTCCAACGACCGGTGCGCTCCAGGGTCTGCTTCGCGTCATCTCCGGTCAGTCCCCACGTCTCCGGGACCTGATTCGCCGTACTCATCGCCCCACCTCCTGTGGAACACAGACGGTGATCGCCCCGGGCACCACCTTGCACTTCAGTCGTTTGGTCTTCTTCCGAGCACCCCCGTCGATCTCGTAGGGGAGTGCCTTGTCCAACCTGATATCGAACTTCTGGCCGGTCGTCGTCTCCACGAAGGGGGAGTCCTCGACATCCCCGATCGCCGAACGGGTCAGAGTCCTGACCCAGTCCAACGCTCCAGATGCGGTGACGACACCGATGTTCAAGCGACCGTCGTCGGGCTGGGCGTCCGAGAACGCCGAGATCCCACCGATGACGTCGCCCATGTTGCCGACGAGCAGGCAACTCGCCTTGCCTTTGAACCACCCCGCCCCATCCACCTCGATGCGCATCTTGACGGACGATTCCCGCACGTTCTTGGCGCCGGTCCAGACGTAGGCGAAGCGCCCGACCTTGTCCTTCAGACCAGCATCGGCGTCGCGGATCATCAAGGCATCGAGCCCTGTTCCCGCCATCACTCCGAAGTGCTCGTCGTTCATCAGACCGACGTCGAGCTGACGTCGGAACCCGTTCAGCCCGATCTTCACGGCCTCCTCCAAGTCCTTCGGGATGCCGAGGTTCGTCGCGAAGAGGTTGGCCGTTCCGGCAGGCAGGATGGCGAGAGCGACCGGAGCGCCCACCACGGTATCGATGACGTGCTGCACGGTTCCATCGCCGCCCCACACGAAGATCAGCTCGGCGCCCTCCTTCAGCAACTTCTTCACTTGCTGGGGGACGGATCGGCTCTTTGGGACCTCGCGCCACATCGGATCATCGATCCCATTCGTCGCGAGCGTCGAGCGAAGCTCCTGGAGACCACCGCCGAGAGTCTTGGCCGAGTGGGCGATGACGCCCACGAGGGTCACGGAACCACCTGGGTGTCGATCGAAGCCGATGCGGCCCCTTCCGTCTTGGCGGCGCTCCGATGGCTGACCGCGCCGGCCGTGCGGCAGGCCATAACCGCGAAGATCAAGGCTCCGGCGCCGAGGACGACGCTTCCCATCACGTCGGTGGGGTGATGCATCCCTCGATAGAGGCGAGAGATCCCGACGTAGATCGGGATCGCGATGCCCAACAGCCAGATGAGAGCCCTTACGGTCGAGCTGTGAACGCGGGAGGTGATCACGAGCGCCAGGCCCACGTAGAGGGCGATGGCGGCAGCCGTATGGCCTGAGGGGAAGCTGGCGGTAGGCGGGGCTGCGTCGAGTCGGACGACGTGCGGACGGGGCCGGTTGACCACGACCGACGTCGTCAGGCTGGCGGTGGCCTCCAACGTGAGGGCCGCGGCGAGGAATCCGAGCTCCCGCCAACATCGCCTGATCGCGAGGACGATGGACGCGACAACCGCGATCCCGATGATGGTCAGGGTTGCGCCGAATGTCGAGCCCACACTCGACACCGAGTTCAGCGTCGCTGTCCGTTGCGCCACGAACCACCGGTTCACGCTCTCGTCCCAGGCGCCCACTGGCCCACCCGCGAGCAGCTTCGTGATGATCAGACCGAGCCCGACAAGCAAGGCGGTCATCACGAGGTACCCGACGAAGGTGACTGCACCACCAACGACGATCGGATGGTGTGTTCGGAAGCGCTCGCCGAGTCGTTCAGCGGGGCCGTCAGGGCTCGGTTCCAGAACGCCCGGGGACGTGCGCACGGCTGAGGCTAGCATGCCTCTGGGTGGAAAGGGTCGGCTGGCGCCTTCGGAAGCCTCGGTTAGGTGAAGATGCTCACCCCTCCTGGTCCCACCAGGAGTCCGATGATGATGAGGACGATCCCGGCGAGGACCGATCCCCTGAAGAGAGCCACGATGCCGGCGATCACAAGCACGGCAGCGATGACCCACAGGATGGTGTCGATGTTGCCGCCCTTCGCTGCGAGCATCCCGAGGACTTCGGACATGTCGCCTCCCTTCATGCTCAGGCAACGATATCGCGTCGGCGACCTCGGAGTTCTTGACCGACGCCGAGGAGGACCCGTACCTGCGGGCCCGCGCTGGTGGGACTTCCGAGAGGCCGAACGAGGCCGTTGAGGGCTGGGTCGGCTCGACGCTGCCAAGCGAGCGGCCGAGGCGCTCTCGCGTCTCGCCGGCGAACGTGCTCGTCGCCGCACGCACATGGTCGCCGTCCTGGGCCCGGGTCCACCGGCGCGCAAGGCGCCCGGGTGGCCTACCAGCAACTGTGGAGGGTAGCCGCCTTAACCTGTGGAGGCTCCCGGCACAGGCGCCCGTTCCTGCTGGTCGCCCACTTCCGAGAACACACCACCACCACCACCACCACGGGGTGTTCTCAAAACGAGAGCCCCTGACATCTCAGAAGTCCGCATGGAGCGCCCCAACGGCACCGTGGCCCCCTCGAAGCGCGCGAGGATGTCGTTCTCCGGCTGATCGGACCTCTCGAGCCACCCCACATGCGCGTCGAGGACACGACCCACATCCTCAGGACCATGTCCCGCGTCGGGGACCACTCCTGGACCCATGTCGCCCCGAAGCCCTGACCGCGGAACCCGTACTCGACGGGGAAGGACACGAGAACCGTGGAGGCCTTCCCGAACCTGCCCACCTGGGCGACCTCGCCGATCCGCTCCACGTAGTCCGGTCGAAATGGTCTGGGTCCGGCGCGAGGTAGGCGTTCCAGGCCCACAGGAGGGAGTCTTCCCCCCAGGACGCGATGTCCTCGGACCCGGTTGTAGGCCCTCAGGAACTCATCGACGGCAGCCACCGTCGCGCTGTCGGCCCAGAAGGAGGAGCGGCGCGTCACGACGTCGGCGGTCACGGCGGCCACGGCCACGTTGCCCTCGTCGGCCAGCGACGGGGTCGCCCACTCGGTGTGCGGGTTCCACGCACCCGTGATGGGCAACGTGGGAGACGGAGTGGGCAACGCCGGAGAGGGCAGACCTCCCGTCGGCGCGGCTTCCGCCGATCCCTGCTTCATAATCGTTGCTGAGGATGCTGCCGCCGAAGACCGCTTCCAGGCTCGCGTGGTCCATCGGGATCTCGTCGATCGCGTTGATGGTCGCCGCGCTTGCACTCATGTACGTCGACCGGGGCACCGCGCTTCCGGGGAGCGCGGCCTCCGCGGCATGGGGCTTCTCGAACGTGCTCGGCATCGTCGTGAACATCGCCGGTGTCACGATCGCGATCGTCCTCGCGTCGAAGCGGCCGGACAACCGGATCGGCTGGCTGCTCCTCGCGGCGGCCATCACGCTCGGCATCAACGCGTTCGGCACCGCCTACGGGGTGCACGCGCTGGTCGCCGAGCCCGGATCGTTGCCAGTGGGCCGCCTGTTCGCCTGGCTGGGCGGCTGGACCGGGCTGATTCCGTTGATGATGCTCGCCTTCTTGTTCCTGCTGTTCCCGACCGGTCACCTGCGCTCGGAGCGGTGGCGCCCGGTCGGATGGCTCGTCGGGGTATCGATCGTTCTGACGACCGTCGTCGTGTTGTCCTTCGCCACGCTCGCGTGGACGGACCCGTTCGGTCAGCCCCCCTCGGGCGGGGGTGCCACGTCGCTGATCTTCTTCTTCCTCTTCGTCCTGCCCATCTTGGCGTCGTTGGTGGCGTCGGCCGCCGCGGTCGTCGTGCGGTACCTCGGATCCGTGGGCGACGAGCGCCTGCAGCTCAAGTGGTTCGCGACGGGTGCCGCCTTCGTCGTCGCGACGTTCGTCCCTGCCTTCTTCGCGGGCGCCGGGTCACCTCCTCCGATCATCTCGGTGCTGCAGAGCCTCGCGTTCGTCTTCCTCTTCTCCGCGATCGCGATCGCGATCTTGAAGTACAGGCTGTACGAGATCGATGTCGTGATCAACAAGGCGGTCGTATACGGGATGCTCGCCGTCTTCATCACGCTCGTGTACGTGGGGCTGGTGGTCGGCATCGGCACGCTCGTGGGTGACCGTGGGAGCGCGCTGCTTTCGGCGATCGCCGCGGCGGTGATCGCGGTCGCGTTCCAGCCGATCCGCGAACGGAGCCGTCGCCTCGCGAACCGAGTCGTCTACGGGAAGCGTGCCACGCCCTACGAGGTGCTCTCGGATTTCGCCGAGCGGATGGCCGGCACGTACGCGCTCGACGACGTGCTGCCTCGCACGGCTCGGATGCTGGTCGAAGGGACCGGCGGGGTCCGCGCCGACGTCTGGATCGTCGTCGGCTCGGAGCTCCTGGCGGCCGGCTCGTGGCCCGCCGCGGCTGTCGAGCGCCTCCCGCTCGGCCCAGGTGCGTCGATCGACGTGCCCGACGCGACAGCGACCGTTCCCGTGCGTTACCAGGGAGCATTGCTCGGGGCCATCTCGCTGCAGAAAGCGGTGGGCGACCAGGTGACCTCCACGGACGAGAAGCTCCTGTCCGACGTCGCCTCGCAGGCGGGGCTCGTGCTACGGAACGTCGGGCTCATCGAGGACCTGAGGGCGTCGCGGCAGCGACTCGTGGCGGCACAGGACGAGGAGCGCCGCAGGCTGGAACGGAACATCCACGACGGTGCCCAGCAGCAGCTGGTCGCGCTCGCGGTGAAGGCGCGGCTCGCCGAGCAGGTAGGCTCGCGCGATCCTGAGAGGGTTCGCGACGTGCTGCGTGAGGTGCAGGAGGGCCTGGGTCAGGCGCTCGAGGACCTCAGGGATCTCGCCCGTGGCATCTACCCGCCGCTCCTGGCCGATCAGGGGCTCGCCGCCGCGCTCCAGGCGCAGACGCGAAGAGCTGTGCTGCCCGTAGAGGTCGAGGCCGACGGGATCGCCCGCTACCGCCAGGACATCGAGGCCGCCGTCTACTTCAGCGTGCTGGAGGGCCTGCAGAACGTCGCGAAGTACGCGAACGCTTCGCGGGCGACGGTGCGGCTCTCGCAGTCGAACGGGGCTCTGCTGTTCGAGGTCGCGGACGACGGCGACGGGTTCGACCCCATCGCCACGACGTACGGTACGGGCCTGCAAGGGATCGCTGATCGCCTCGCCGCGCTGGAAGGGACGCTCGACGTTCGATCGAGACCGGGCGCGGGCACCACGATCGTCGGTAGCCTGCCCGTGTGAGCGGTCCGGGGCCTCCTCCCGGTACCCGGACGTGCGCAACGCCATCTCGGCCTCGTGGGCGTGCCACACAGAGGACGTCGCATAGGACCTGGAGCGGGAGGAGGATCGGCAGGACGACGGAGGTCGGTGATGGCGCTGCCCGAGCTGCACCGTGCCGTTGACTCGCTCGACCGCTTCCTGACCTGACTGGAGAAGTCCGAGAGTCTGTGGCGCACGTGGACATCGGGCCGCGGCGAGGTCAACGGGCCGCGAGCCGGTGGTCTGCCGTCCCGAGTTGTAGCGACACGCCTGGAGCATGCGGCAAGCCCCGGGGTCGTGCGGCAGGGTTCAGCGGCGCGAACGAGGAACGAGAGAGGCCGACGGGCTGAAGGGGAACCTGAAGGTTGAGTGGCTACGTGCTAGGTCTTGAGGAGATCGATCAGACGAAGGTTGACGTCGTCGGCGGCAAGGGCGCGAACCTGGGAGAGCTTTCGCGGATCGAAGGCATCCGCGTTCCGGTTGCCTTCTGCGTGTCCACGGACGCCTTCCGGCGGATCATGGAGAACGCGCCGTCGATCGACGACCGGCTCGATCGGCTGTCGCGCCTGAACCCGGATGATCGCGGGTCGATCCGCGCGCTCAGCGCGGAGATCCGCCGGACCCTCGAAGGGGTCGCCATCCCAGACGACCTGGGGGCGGCGATCACCCGCGCGCTCGCCCGGCTCGGCGAGGAAGCTGCCTACGCCGTCCGCTCGAGCGCGACGGCGGAGGACTTGCCGACGGCCTCGTTCGCGGGCCAACAGGACAGCTACCTGAACGTCGTCGGCTCGGCGGCGATCCTTCGGCACGTCCGCAGGTGCTGGGCGTCGCTCTTCACCGAGCGCGCCGTGACCTACCGACTGCGGAACGGCTTCGACCACCGGAAGGTCCACATGGCCGTCGTCGTGCAGCAGATGGTCTTCCCGCAGGCGGCCGGCATCCT
>JBLNAW010000190.1:0-4010 GCA_050259555.1 Solirubrobacterales bacterium | reverse complement strand
CGAGTGACCCTCGGAGGGCCAAGATGCCCTCTGCCATTGACCATGTGGGCGCGAGGAGCAGGCTCGTGCGCGAACCGGAGCAGTCGCAGGCAGACGGCCTGCACGAGACCTTCGACGTGTTCTTCGCGCTCGAACGCGATCCGGTGCTCGGTCTGGCCTTCGCGTTGATCGGCGACCGCGCCGTGGCGGAGGACGTCGTCCAGGACGCGTTCTTGGAGGCGTTCCGGAAGTGGGACCGGATCGGGGGCTTCGACCAGCCCGGCGCGTGGGTGCGGCGCGTCGTGGCCAACATGTCGGTCTCGACGTTCCGCCGTCGGCGAAGCGAGCTCCGCATGCTGACCAAGCTCGGGGCGCGCCAGAACCATGTCCTCCCCGACCTGTCGCCGTCGACGCTCGCGTTCTGGCAGGCGGTCCGTGCGTTGCCCAAGCGTCAAGCCCAGGTCACCGCGCTCTTCTACGTGGAAGATCGACCGATCGCGGAGATCGCGGAGATCCTCCAGATGGCGGAGGGCACCGTGAAGAAGCACCTGCATGACGGGCGGAAGACGCTCGCTCGGACCCTCGAGCTCGATGAGGTGAACGATGAACGTCGATGACCGTGGCCGGGAAGCAGCGGGCGAGGTCCGCCGTGCCTTCGCGAGCACGGGGCGGTTCCTCGCACCCGTCGAGCTCGAACGACTGCACGACGAGCGGCTCCGCCGCGCGCGCCACCAGCGATGGCGCGCGGGCCTGGTCGCGGCCGGGATCACGATCGTGGCGGTCGTGCTCCTCGTCTCCGCTCTACGGGATCGATCGCCGGTCGTTCCGGCGAACCGGGTTCCGACGGGTACCGTCCTGTACGGAAGGTGGAACGCGAGAACGGAGCATGCGCGGTGGTTCACGTCGAACGTCGACGGGAGCGATGTTCGCGACCTCGGCCTCACCGCTACCTGCGCCCGCTGGATCCCAGGAGGCACCGACATCCTCATCACGAACGATGTCGCGTTCTCTCCTGATCACCCGCTGCGACCGGCGATCGTGCACGCGGATGGGTCCGACAAGCGACCCCTCGAGGCGACGAAGGATCCATCGCTGAACCTCGGGTGCGGCGACGTTTCCCCCGACGGCCGCTCGATCGTGCTCGAGGGGTTCACCGACGATGGCAGCCAGAACGGCATCTACCTGGTCCGGGCGTCCGATGGCGGCGGGCTCCGGGCGGTGAGCGAGAGCGCACCGGGCGAGTCCATCGGTGACCCGGTCTTCTCGCCCGACGGAACGCGGATCGC
Organism: Solirubrobacterales bacterium; assembly: GCA_050259555.1. Classification (GTDB taxonomy): domain Bacteria; phylum Actinomycetota; class UBA4738; order UBA4738; family HRBIN12; genus HRBIN12. Next base: position 2,745 of record JBLNAW010000190.1, on the reverse strand, counting down.
GTTCTTCAGGACCAAGGCGGGTGTCAGTCCGCAGGGGGCCGGGGCGATCTTCACCATCGGCGTCGACGGATCGAACCTCCGACGCATCACGCCGTGGGGTGGGGCGTTCCTGGACCAGAGCTGGTCCCCCGATGGCCAGTGGATCATCTACCAGCGCCCGTACGGAGTGCTGACGATGGTGCACCCCGACGGCAGCGATCCGCATGATGTCCCGCTGACCCTGCCACCGGGATCGGGCGCGCAGAACCCGAGCTGGTCGCCCGACGGCGCATGGATCGTGTTCAGTCTCTCGCACGACGGCATCGCGAACATCTACATGGTGCGGCCAGATGGCACGTCCCTCACGCGGATCACGACAGCGGTCGGTGTCGACGAGCAGCATCCGATCTGGACGAGCGCTGGTTAGGACGACGCATCCACCTCTTGTTCGCAGCTCTCGGATGACACCGCCGACTATGGCGTGACCGACGAGGCGGGCCGCCCCGGCGTGGCCGTGGCCTACAGGCACGGCGTGTCCCGGATCGAGGTGGATCTTCGACCGAAGACCGCGGAGCTCCTCGACAGCATGGCCGCGCCAGCGGGGACCACCGCGTACGACGGCACGTTCCTCGTGCGCGGGGTAACCGACTCGGTCACCGAGCGCCCTAGACGCGCGATCGTCGAGATCTGAGCTAACAGCTGCGGCGACGCTCGATGCGGCGGCAGACGTCGTCCGCGGGTCCGCCGTTCCCGACGTCGAGGCCGGCCGCGCCGTCGAGCAGGTCCATGCCGTCCCCGCCCTGCAGCGCGTCGTCGCCCGCCTGGCCGAACAGCCGGTCGCCGCCGTCACCGCCGAAGAGCTCGTCCGAGCCGCCCCCGCCGCAGGCGACGTCGTCGCCGAGACCCGCGTGGATCACGTCGTCGCCGCCTCGACCCTGGAACACGTCGGCACCGCTCGTCCCGCGGAGAACGTCGTCGCCGGGTGTCCCGACGATCGTCGCGCGGACGCCGTCGCACTTCGTCGGACGTACCTCGACGGTGGTCTGCGCCGAGCTCGAGCCGAGGGTGTTCCCCGTCGTCAGGGCGACCGTGTATGTTCCGGGGGCCGTGTAGACGTGGGTCACCGCGGCCGTCGTCGCCGTCGTCCCGTCGCCGAAGTCCCAGCTCCAGCTCGTCGGACCCCCGGTCGACGTGTCCCGGAACGAGACCATGAGGGGGGCGGTTCCCGAGGACGGCTCGGCCGTGAACGAGGCCGTCACCGCCGAGGGCTGCACGACGTCGAACACGAACTCCGCGAAGCGGAGGGGGTCTCCGGCCGACCGCGCAGCGCCGTCGAGCGCGAAGAGGCGGCCGCCGATCTCGTCGACCGCGCGCGCATCGATCATGCCGTACGCCGTCAGGTCGAAGGACCATCCGGGAACGAGGGTCTGCGACGCCCAGTCGACCACGTCGAGGTTCTCGTGGTTGGTCGCCATGAAGGCCTGCGATCCGTCGGCCGAGAACCCGAGGCCGAGGATCCCGGTCACGCCCGCGACCTGGAACGCCGAGCCCACGGTGTTGGTCTCGAAGTCGAAAGCGTGCAGGTCGGACCTGACGGCGACGTACAGCGACCGGTCGACAGCGTTCCATCCGGCGGCGGAGAAGTCGTCCTCGGGTCCGAGGGGCTGGTAGGAGTTCAGCTTGAGAACACCGTTCCGCCGGACGAGCCGGAACACCGCCGGGCGGGACGTCGAATGGCAGCAGATCCCCGAGAAGACGTACAGCGCGTCGTCCTGTGCGTCGTACGCGATGGCCTCGAAGTCGACCACGCGGTCCGGACCGGCCTCGGCGCCCCCGCCGAAGCGACGAACCTTCTCGAACGAGGCGGTGTCGATCATCCGCTTGAGCTCGCCGGTGTCCGGATCGACCTCGTAGACGGCATCGCGGTTGTCGTCGGCAAGCCAGAGTGAGTCGTCGGCCGAGACGTAGGCGCTGCCCTCGCCGTCGGCCATCGACACGTCGCTGTGGAGGAACGGCGTGGTTCGGATCGTGCGGTCGAGCTGGAGGACGGGGGTGGTCTGGCCCGAGGCCGGGAGGACTCCGAGCGAGGCGATCGTGAGTGCGAGGGCGAGCCCGAGGATCGTGGTTCGGCGCACGGCGCGGCGATCGACGGGCAGCGGGTATCGGGGCATCGAGACCTCCCTCGGGCGCGGGAAAGGCATTCTCTCAAACGCCCGTAGGGCGGGCGAATCGGGAGGCCGGAGCGGCAGGAGCGCCCCTCCGGCGTTCACCGTTCTGGTCACGGGTCGCCGGCGAGGCCGTGGCTAGACTCCGCCACATGAAGATCTTGGTGATCGGGAGCGGCGGCGTCGGCGCCTCGTTCGCGCCGATCGCGGCCCGACGTGATTTCTACGAGCACATCGTCTTCGCCGACTACGACCTCGGCCGCGCCGAGCGGGTGGTCGAGCGGTACGACGGCGGCACCGGCAGGTTCAGCGCCACCCGGGTCGATGCCTCCGATGCGGCGCAGGTTGCCGAGTGCGTCCGCGCGAACGGCATCACGCACGTCCTGAACGCGGTGGACCCGCGGTTCGTGATGCCGATCTTCGAGGGGTGCCTCGAGGCCGGCGTCACGTACATGGACATGGCGATGTCGCTCTCGGTGGCGCACCCGGAGCGGCCGTTCGAGCTGCCCGGCAAGAAGCTCGGGGACGACCAGTTCGAGCGCTCGGCGGCCTGGGAGGAGCGGGGCCTGCTCGCGCTCGTGGGCTGCGGGGTCGAGCCCGG
>JBLNAW010000189.1:0-2588 GCA_050259555.1 Solirubrobacterales bacterium | reverse complement strand
GCAGCGAGGTGCTCCTCGCGTACGAGGTGAACGGCGTCCCGCTGCCGCCCCAGCACGGTTTCCCGGTCCGGCTCCTCGTGCCGGGGTGGTACGGGATGACGAGCGTGAAGTGGCTGACCCGTATCACGGCGGTCACGGCGCCCTTCGAGGGCTTCCAGATGGATGCGTACCGGATCCGCGAGGAGCCGGACGATGCGGGCGTTCCGGTCACGCGGATCCTGCCTCGAGCGCTCATGATCCCGCCCGGGATCCCCGACTTCCTGACGCGTTCGAGGCTCGTGGCGTCCGGCGCACAGGAGCTCGTCGGCCGGGCGTGGTCGGGGTGGGGCCCGATCTCGCGGGTGGAGGTCTCGGTCGACGGCGGCCGCTGGGCCGAGGCCGAGCTCGGGCAGGCCCTCGGCCCGGACGCGTGGGCGGCGTGGCGGTTCGCGTGGAACCCCGAACCCGGCGAACACGAGCTCGCGTGCCGAGCCACCGACACGGCCGGCAACGTGCAGCCCGAGGAGCCACGCTGGAACCACCACGGGTTCCAGAACAACGAGGTCCAGCGGCTGACGGTGACCGTGCGGGAACGCTAGACGAGCCGACCGAGCTCGTCGAAGCATCGGTCGACGTCCTGCTCGGTGTTGAAGAAGTGCGGGCTGATCCGCAGGCCGTCGCCCCGGAAGTCGGTGCACACATCCCGGTCCAGGAGCGCGTGGCAGATCCGCTCGGCCTCGGGACCGACCCCCACGTTCACGACACCGCCCCGATGCTCGCGCTCGCGCGGCGTCCGCACCGGCAGGCCGAGCGCATCCGCCCGCGCGATCACGTGGTCCGTGAGCTCGCCCTGGCGCGCGCGGATCCGCTCCGGCGTCACCTCGGAGATGACGTCCATCCCGCCCTGCGCGAGGTAGACGACCGGTGCCGGTGGCGTCCCGTGCTCCAGGCGCCTGGCGCTCGGGTGGTAGTCCAGGTGTTGGGGATCGAAGGCGAAGGGGTCCGCGGTCGCGAACCACCCGGTGACCGAGGGCTCGAGACGCGGAAGCAGCTCGCGACGGGCGTAGAGGAGCGCGAGACCCGGACCGCCGCACATCCACTTCAGGACGCCTGCCGTGTAGAGGTCGCAACCGAGGTCGTGCAGGTCGAGCGGCACGATGCCGAGCCCGTGGTAGTCGTCGACGAACGAGAGCGCCCCGCGCTCGCGCGCGATGCGGCAGACCGCCCGCGCATCCACGATCGCGCTCGAGCGGTACAGGACCCGGTTCACCATGACGAGCGCCGTGCGCTCGTCGATCGCGCGGTCGTACTCCTCGAGCGGGATCGTGAGGCCGTCGGGGGAGCGGAGCCACTCGATCTCGGCGCCGCGCGGGCGCTGCGCGAGCCATACGTGTCCGTCCGTCGGGAAGTCGAGCTCGGACAGGACGACCTTCGGCCGGTCTCGGAACGTGAGCGCCGACGCCACCGTGGACAGGGCGATCGAGATATTCGTCGTGATCGCGACCTCGTCCGCGTCGCACCCGGCGAGCGCGGCGAAGGAGCGCTTCAGCTCGTCCATCGCGGGGAAGATGTGCTCCATCCACACGTGATCGGGCGCGCCCTTGCGGGCCCAGACGTCGAGGTAGCCCTCCAGCCGGGACCTCGCGCGCGTCGAGATCGGCCCGAGGGATGCGCTGATCAGGTAGGCCTTGTGCTCGAGGACCGGGAACTCGTCGCGGTACGCCGCAAGGTCCATCGCGGCATCGTACGCGCGCGGGTCAGCGGCGGGCGCCCGGCGCGAGGAGCCCGTGCGGCCGGTAGACGTACTCGAGCTTCATCCGGTCGGGGTCCTCGAAGTACACCGCGTAGTTCGGTGCCTCCTCGGTGCCCATCTCCATCGGCCCCCCGTACAGGATCGTCACGCTTCGCCCGACCAGCCACGCGTGCAGCTCGTCGACCGCCTCGTGCGTGGAGGCCGGGAAGGCGAGGTGGTTCACGCCGATCCGCTTGCGGTGGAACCCGTGGTACAGGAACGGCTCGCGGGTCTGGACGAGGGTGATGTAGCAGGTGTCGGTGCCGAACGAGACCCAGTGCTCGGCACGCTCGATCTGCTCGAGCCCGAAACGGGAGAGCAGGTCGCGGTAGAAGCGCTCGGAGGTGTCGAGGTCCCGGACGTTCAGATCGAGGTGGTGGAGCGCCTGGGTCACCTCAGTCCTCGATGTCGTCGTCCTCGGGCGCGTCCTCCTCGTGCCGCTCGAGGTAGTCGAGGTAGAGGGGCCGGAGCGCGTCGGCGAGCTCGCCCCGGTCGGCGTCGACGAGGTCGTTCAGCAGCGCGAGGGGGCGCATGATGTCGGTCTCGCTCCGCTCCTCGTCGCCCGCCGCGGCGCGAGCCTCCGGGATCGTCTTCAGCAGGTCCCAGAGGAAGCCGACGTCGAGCCGCCGCCATGCCAGTCGCGTCGCGCGGTCGTGGAGCTCCGCCGAGGGCAACTGCTCGAGCTCGGCTCGATCGGTCACGGCCCGAGCATAGCCCGCCCGTCCGGGTCGCGGCGCGCCGGAGGTGGCGCCGTCCGGACCGCGCGGACCGGGCGACCGCGGATGTCGGGACCGCCCGTAGGATAGGCCCGTGGGCA
>JBLNAW010000188.1:0-4473 GCA_050259555.1 Solirubrobacterales bacterium | reverse complement strand
GGATCGGGTTCTCGCCCGGCACGATGGTCGTGCTCGGGGTCGGGGAGCCCCCGTGGCCGTTCCCGTTGCCGCCCGTCGGGCCGGTCACGTGACCGTTGCCCTGGGTCTGCTCGCCGCCGTCCCCGCTGCCCATCGCCCAGGCGGCGATCACGATGAACAGGGCGAGCACGCCGACGACCGCGACGACCCCCCGGCGGCGCGCCGCGCGGGGGGGGGCCATCCGCGCGCGCGCGCGGGGCACCGGAAGACGCGAACCGGGTCCGGGTGTGTACGACACCGCGGCGAGTATCCCACGGACCGATGCGTTACCGAGGAACCGGGCGCCCTGCGGCCGCGCGCGACCGCAGGGCGCCGAGGACGAGCGCGGCGAGCAGTGCCCCGAGGCCGACCAGCACCCGCGCGCCGAGCCCGGACTCCCCGTAGCCCGGTGGAGGCGGATCGCAGAGCGTCTCGAGCCGCGCCCGGCGGTCCGAGAGCACCGGGCCGAGCGACGGATCGCCCGCGCGGTTCTCGAGCTCGAAGGGGTCGGCGCGCAGGTCGTACAGCTCCTCGGCGCCGTCCGTGTAGCGCACGTACATCCACGCCCGCGACCGGACGGCGCAGTACGTCGGAACCGGGTTGGTCCCCTCGAGGTGCTCGACGAGGAAGTCCGCCCGCGGCGAGGGATCCGGCTCACCGCGGAGCGCGGGCAGCAGGCTCTTGCCCTCGGCGTCGGGGGCCGGGATGCCGACGGCGTCGGCGATCGTCGGCGCGATGTCGACGTTGAGCGCGAGCACCGGCGGCGAGGCGCCCGCCACGAGGCCTCCCGCATCCCACCGCACGACGAGCGGCACGCGGATCGACTCCTCGTACGGCGCCTCCTTCTTGGCCCAGCGGTGCTCACCCCAGGAGAGGCCGTTGTCCGAGGTGTAGACGATGAGCGTGTTCTCGAGACGGCCGGTGTCGCGGAGCGCCTGCAGGACGCCCTCGACGGCCCGGTCGACGGGCAGGAGCGTGCGGTACTGGTTCGCGCGGAGGGTGTCGATGCGCTCGCGCTCGGCGGTGTCCAGGAGCGGGAGGCCTCGCACCCACGCCGGCTTGTCCGAGACGTCGGCCTCGTCATAGCTCGGCGGCCGCCACGGCGCGAGGTCCGTGAACGCGCCCTGGTCCTGCGGGGCGGGGATGGCCGGCGCGTGCGGTGCCGCGGTGGCGAGGTACAGGAACAGCGGCCCGTCGGCTCCGCGGATGAACGCCTCGGCGTCGTGCGCGAGCACGTCGGTCGAGTAGTCCTGCGGAGCCTCGCCGAACGAGCGGATCGTCCCGTCGACGCTCAGCTTGTCGTCGAGGTACCCGGCGTGGACGAAGCCCTCCCACCGGTCCCACCCGGGCGGGACGTAGCCCGTGAGCCCCGGATGCTGGTAGCCGTCGATGTACTTGCCGAACAGGCCGGTCGTGTAGCCCGCGTCGTGGAGCCACGTCGCGAGCGTGGAACCGTCGCGGAACCACTCGAACCGGCCGAACGGCGGCGTCTGACGATAGACCCCGCTCGTGTGCGAGTACTCGCCGGTGAGGATGCTCGCGCGGCTCGGGCAGCAGATCGGGTTCACGACGAACGCGTCGGGGAAGCTCGCGCCGCGCGCGACGAGCTCGCGCTCGACGACGGGCATCGCCCACAGGGTGTCGAAGCGTTGATCGTCGGTGACGATCACGACCACGTTCGGCGGCGTCGAGGGCACCTCTTGCGCGAGCGCGCGGCCGGGCACGAGGCTCGACAGGATGCCGGCGACGACGAGACCTCGCGCGAGTGGTCTCACGTGTCCCGGTAGGCGGCGAGCGCGGCGGACAGGGCGGCGACCCGCTGCGCCTGCCTGGGGTCGGCGGCGATGTTCACCAGCTCGTACGGATCTCGGCGCAGGTCGTAGAGCTCGCGCTCACCCGTCGCGAGCTCGATGTACGCCCACCTCGGGCCACGGAGCTCCCACCAGGGCGGGATGCGGTCGTCGCCCACCCACTCCCCGTAGACCTCTCCGGTGCGGCCCTCATGCGAGTCCTCGCGCAGGAGCGGCACGAGGCTCGAGCCGTCGAACAGGGCGTCGGGATGCACGCCGACGAGATCCGCGATCGTGGGTGCCAGGTCGACCGCAGACACCATCCCCGGCTCGATGCGGTGGGCGACCCCGGGCAGACGGACGAGGAACGGAACGCGGATGCACTCCTCGTACGGGCAGATCTTCTTGACCCAACGGTGCTCGCCGAAGGAGAAGCCGTTGTCGGAGAGGTAGACGATCGCCGTCTCGTCGAGCTCGCCCTTGGCACGGAGCTCGTCCACGATCGACCGGACCGCTCGGTCGACCCCGAGCAGCGCCTCGAACGACGTGCGCCGGGCGGCGCGCTCGCGCTCGACGTCCTCGGCCGTGTACGGGGGGAGGGCCTGGACCCACGCCGGCTTGTCGCTCACGTCGGCCTCACCGAGCGACGGCTTCGTCGGAACGACCAAGTGCGCGTACCGGCCGGCGTCGCCCGGCGCGGGGACGACGGGAGGATGCGGGGCGGTCGGCGCGAACCACAGGAAGAAGGGCTGGTCGCTCGGGGCGTCGCGGAGGAACTCGAGCGCCTTCTGCGTGTAGACCTCGGTCGAGTAGTCGCTCTCGGCGTGCCCGTAGTGCACCTCTTGTCCCTGCTCGACCAGCGTGTAGTCGTAGTACAGGCTCTCCGAGGTCCCTTGCTCCTTCCCCCACCACCGATCCCAGCCCTCGGGGACGTAGGGGCCGCGTCCGAACGGGTACAGGTTGAGGTACTTGCCCACGAGACCCGTGTAGTAGCCGCCACCGTCGAGCCATGCGGCGAGCGTCTGGTGCTCGTCGATCAGCGGTCCGTCCTCGTTGTCCTGCACGCCCGTGTGGTGCGCGTACTCCCCTGTCAGCATCGTCGTGCGGGCGGGGCAGCAGAGCGGGGTGTTGACGAACCCGTTCGGGAACACCACCCAGTGATCCGCGGGATCGAGGGCTCGGCCTTGCAGGTACGGCATCACCGGGATCGAGCGCGGGATCGAGTCGAAGGACTGGTCGTCGGTGAGGATCACGATGACGTTCAGCCGGTGCGAGTCCTCCTTCGGGAACAGCCTCGGGAAGGAGGCGGCGGCGGCCACGACTACGGCCGTCACGATCAGGACCAGGACGCGGGCCCGCACGCTACCCACGTTTCGAGAGCTTCCAGACGTTCTCGGCCGGGAAGCGCCGGGCCCACTCGAGCGGCGCGAACCACGGGTACGAGGTGCGGGCGTTGGCCGGCGGACGGAGCTCGATCAGGTCCTCGACCTGGAGGCCGTTCGCGCGGAACAGGCGGATCCACTCGCCGTAGGGCAGCTGGAAGTCCACCGACTCCTCGTCCCAGGAGTGCATCCCGAAGTAGTCGCGCTCGAGATGGTCGCTCACGGTTTCGGCGTCGTCGTCCCAGCAGAGGTAGTGGAAGGCGCTCGACATGTTGAAGACGAAGCGGCCGCCCGGGCGCAGGACCCGCGCGACCTCCGGCACGGTCCGCCGAGGATCCGCGAACGTCATCGCGCCGTGGTCGCAGCACGCGAGATCGAACGCCTCGTCCCGGAACGGCGTGCGCTCGGCGTCCGCGTTCACGAGCGGGAACCGCACGCCGGCCCGGGTCATGAGCGCGCTCGCGTGCACGAGCTGCCGAGCCGAGAGGTCGAGGCCCACGGGGCGAGCGCCCTGCCGCGCGAGCCAGATCGACCACTGGGCAGCGCCGCAGCCGTACTCGAGCACGTCGAGCCCCCGGACGTCGCCGAGCGCCTTCACCCGGGACTCGGGGATCCCCCACACGCCCCAGGCGGCACGGTCGAACCGGTTCAGCTGCCGGGCGTGCAGGGTCTGGTACTCGTCGCTCGCGCCGTCCCAGTGGCGACGGTTCTTGCGGACGTGGCGGGCCGAGGAGCTCATCGGGCGTCGAGCCACCCACCCTCGCGCCCGTGACGGGCGGCCACGAGGCCCGCGGCGATCGACAGCGCGATCTCCTCCGGCCGACGGCCGCCGAGATCCAGCCCGAGCGGCGAGCGGATCCGGGCGAGCTCTTCCTCGCCGACGCCCATGCCGCGGAGCTCCTCGACGTAGGGACCGACGTGCCGGCGGCTCCCCATCACGCCGACGAAGCCCGCGCGCGAGGCCAGCACGTGCGCGAGCATCGTGGCGAGCCCCGGCGCGTCGTGATCGGTGAACACCACTGCCGAGCGCTCGTCGAGCGCGAGCTCCTCGATCGAGCCCGACACCGCCCAACCGAAGGACCGGTCGTCCGCCCGGATGCGCTCGGCGCGCGGCTCGACGAGGGCGACCACGAAGCCGACCCCACCGGCCAGCGCCCGGAGCTCGCGGGCGACGTCGGTCGCCGAGACGACGACGAGCAGCGCGGGCTCGAGCACGGGCTCGAAGAGCACCTCGACCTCACCGAGATCGTGGGTGAGCGTGCGGACCTGCGGCTCGCCGGCCG